>DBAZ01000087.1 GCA_002291945.1 Tepidimonas sp. UBA997 | reverse complement strand
CCAGGATGTTGGTCTGGAAGGCAATGCCGTCGATCACGGCAATGATGTCAACGATCTTGCGTGACGAGGTGTTGATGTTGTCCATGGTGTGCACCACCTCGGCAACCACCTGCCCCCCACGGGTGGCCACGCTGGATGCGCTGGCCGACATGTCGTTGGCCTGACGAGCGTTTTCCGCGTTCTGGCTGACGGTGCTGTTCAACTCTTCGGTGGCGGCGGCGGTTTGTTCCAGCGCACTGGCTTGCTGTTCGGTGCGTTGCGAAAGGTCCAAGGTGCCGCTGGCCACCTGCGAGGCAGCGCTGGCAATCGAGTCGGTGCCGCGCATGACTTGTGTGATGAGCTGGCGCAGATTGCCCTGCATGATGTCGAGCTGGCGTACCAAGCGGCTGATTTCGTCGCGCCCACTCATGGGCGGGACGGGCTGCGTCAGGTCGCCATCGGCAATCGCGGTGGCGGTGCGTTCGGCGGCGTCAAACCCTGTGGTCATGCGTCGCAAGGTCTGCAGCATGAGCAGCGTGAGGGGCACTGCGCCGAACAGCACGATGGCCGCGAAGATCCACTGCATCTGGCGGTAGCTTGCCTGGGCCTGGCTAAAGTGCTCTCCGGCCATGCGTTTTTGGTATTGGTTCAGGACGTCGATGGAGCGTTCGAAGTCGGTGCCTTCGCGTCGGCTGGCCACCAGGAAGAAGTTCATGGTGGCGTAAGAGAAGTCGCCGCCGCGTATGGCGTCGAGTGCTTGATCGCGCTTGACCTGCCAGGCGCGGCGTTTGGCCAGCATGTCGTCGATCAGTGCCTGCTCGTCGGCGTTGACGCTGCGTTCCTGCACGATCTTGAAGGCGGCGTCGTTGGCGGCGCGCCCGGCGGCAATGGCGTCGAAATGCAAGCTGATCGGGTGATCGTGAATTTTGTACAGCGGCCCCGCCGGGTCGTGCTGGAACGCCAGCAAGACTTGCAGGCGGTTCATGTTGAAGTTGTTGGTAATGAGGGTCAGCGCGTCGGAGACGGTCATGCGCTCGTCGTGCACCACCTGCAGGCTGTCACGCGCTTTGGACAGGCCAAACAGCCCGGCTCCTAGGGCCAGCGCAAACACCAGCCAGTAGGCCCCCAGAAAGAACCAGACCCTCTGGGTCAGTTTGAATTGGTTTAGCATGATTGGCCGTTTTCCTTTCAAGTGGTTACGCATGCGCCGACGTAGGGCAACCGTTCAGATTATGGGCCCAAAAGTACCCAGCACCCCCCCCCGTATCAACCCCGGATGCAGGGCGGGTCGGTGGGCGCCGCCGCTTCGATTGCCACCAACTTTTACAGGTGGGTGATCGGCTTTGCCCCTGATCGTGATTACACTGGCTTGAGTTTTCGTGAATTATCATGATCGCCCCATGCAGGGGCGCAACCGCGTAGGGGGGTTAGGATGTTCGATCATTCGCCGCTGATGGCTTCCATCCAGCACGATCTGCTGGGTGGCGACGTGGTGTTTCCGACCTGTTTTCAGTTGAGCATCGCTATTCGGGAGGCGCTCAACCAGCCCGACATCAGCGTTGCATCGGTGGCCCGGCGGGTCGAGGCCGAGCCGCTGATGGCGGCCAAACTGGTTCACATGGCCAACTGCGTTACGTTCAATCCGTTTGGTCGCACTGTTTATGGCGTCGAACAAGCCATATACCGGGTCGGGTTCAATGTGGCCCGCTCGGTGTCCATTGCCATTGCCATGGCACAGCTCAAAATGCTGCCCTGCATGGTTCCTTATGTGGGGTTAACCAACACCATCTGGGAACGCTCGGTGCACGTGGCCGCCTTGATGCGTCAACTGGCGCATCTGGAAGGTTCGGCGACCCCCGACGAAGCCTTGCTGTGCGGTTTGGTGTCAGAAATGGGTGTGTTCTACCTGCTGCATCGTTGCACCGGCATACCAACCTACAGCCGCAGCATGGACCACGTCCTTGACCTCTTGAGTCAGCACAGTCAGCACGTGACGCCACCGCTGCTGGCCGCCCTCGGTGTACCCGAGGAAATCGTCACGGCACTCAAGCCCGCACGGGCACCCTGGGGCACCCCCTCGCGCCAACTGCAGACGCTTCTGCTGGAAGCACGGCGCCTGCAATCCCTGCCCGACCCCATTCCACCGACCGAGCCTCGTGCGACCTGGCTGCAGGCAGTCAACCACCAGGTCAACGAACTCCGCAACTCGCTCTGATACCTCCTGTGCACCCCATGATCGCCCCTCACAGCGCCCACCGTTCCCTGTTGCAACGCCGCAACAGTATCAGCCAAACCTTGCAACCCCTGCTCGACGGGGCGGTTGTCCTGGGTTTGGCGCATGTTCTCATCACCTTTCACATCGGAACCGTCACTGCCGAATACACCGTCTTCGTCCTGTTGTTGATTGGTGGCATGGCCGTCTTGTACGACCACTTCGGTATCTACCGCAGCAATGCCAACTTCACACGCAAAGCCATGAATCTGTTCAAGGCGTGGTCGCTGGTGTTTCTCGTGCTGGTGCTGCTGGCGTTTGCCACCAAGCAGAGCGACACCTTCTCACGACTGCTGGTGGCGCAGCTTTATGTGGGTGGGTTTCTGTTGCAGCTCATCCTTCACTTTATCTTGTTGTTTGTCCAGACCCGCCTGATGGAGCGCTCCAGTGTGGATCGTGTGATCATCGTGGGGCAGGGCCGTCTGGCCCAGTACTTGCAGCAGAAAATCGGCAACAATCCCTGGCTGGGGCAGGAGGTGGTGGGACTCGTCGGCTTGCCCGACTCGCCCTTGACGCATTCTCAATTGACCACTCTGGAGTCAGGCCAGCACACCCTGCTGGGTGATTTGCCTGATCTGCTAGAACTGATCGAGATGCACCAGGTCAACACTGTGTACTTCGCCATCCCTCTGGATGCTTCTGAAGTCCTGGAAGCGCTGTACTTTCAACTGCTTGATCAGCACGTCGCGGTGCACTGGGTGCCTGATATTTTCTCGCTGCGGCTGGTCAACCACAGCGTGCGTGAAATCGCGGGCATGCCCGTGCTCACCTTGTCCGAAACTCCACTCACAGGCACCCGTCTGCTACTCAAGTCGCTGGAAGACCTGATTCTGTCGAGCTTGATTCTGTTGATGATCGCCCCTTTGCTCGCTCTGATTGCCCTGGCCGTCAAGCTCGACAGCCCGGGGCCGGTGTTTTTCCGCCAGCCGCGCAACGGCTGGAGCGGACGCACCTTCCACATCTGGAAGTTTCGCAGCATGTATGTTCACCCTGTTGAAAACGGTATCGTCAAGCAGGCCGAAAAAAATGATCCGCGCGTCACGCGGGTAGGCCGTTTTCTGCGCCGTACCAGTCTGGACGAACTGCCCCAGCTTTTCAACGTGCTGTGCGGGGAAATGTCACTGGTCGGCCCCAGGCC
>DBAZ01000083.1 GCA_002291945.1 Tepidimonas sp. UBA997 | reverse complement strand
CCGGAAGGGCGGCACGGGCCGCGTGCCAGGGCGTGGGGAGAGGGGGCGGAATTCGGCGCCATCGACGGTCGTCGGGCGTGGATGGACGGTAGGTCCGGCAGGCCTGCCGGCCCAATACGCAGGCTGACGTAGGCGCCGCCGCAGCCGGTCGCGACGGCGCCGGCGTACGTCGAACGACGCATCGAACGCGGGGCTCCGGCGCACCGCGGGGGTGGCCCGGTTGTTGCTAAATCAGGGGCATGAGCGCGGTGCAGCCCTCCGGCGCGCAGCAGCGGATCGTCAAGATCCGCCGCGACTACAACTCGTGGGTCGCCAGCGAGACGCTGGAGGACTACGCGCTGCGCTTCACGCCGCGCGCGTTCCGTCGCTGGTCCGAGTTCCGCGTCGCCAACACCGCGTTCGGCGCGGTCTCGTTCCTCGCGCTCGAAGCGATCGGCGGCGCGATCGCGCTCAGCTACGGCTTCACCAACGCGTTCTGGGCGATCGTCGCGGTGACGCTCGTCGTCTTCCTCACCGGGCTGCCGATCAGCTACTACGCCGCGCGCTACGGCGTCGACATGGACCTGCTGACGCGCGGCGCCGGCTTCGGCTACATCGGCTCGACGATCACGTCGCTGATCTACGCGTCGTTCACCTTCATCTTCTTCGCGCTCGAGGCGGCGATCATGGCGCTCGCCCTCGAGTTGGCGTTCGGCATGCCGCTGTGGCTGGGCTATCTCGTGAGCTCGCTGGTGATCATCCCGCTGGTGACGCACGGGATCACGACGATCTCGCGGCTGCAGACCTGGTCGCAGCCGCTGTGGCTCGGGCTGATGCTGCTGCCCTACCCGTTCATCCTCGCCGCCGAGCCGCAGGCGGTGCACGACCTGCTCAGCTTCAACGGCCGCAGCGAGGACGGTGCGCACTTCCACCTGGTGCTGTTCGGGGCGGCGTGCACGGTCGCCTTCGCGCTGGTGGCGCAGATCGGCGAGCAGGTCGACTTCCTGCGCTTCCTGCCGGAGAAGCGGCCGGAGAACCGCGTCCGCTGGTGGACCTCGCTGCTGGTGGCCGGCCCGGGCTGGATCGTGGTCGGCGCGCTGAAGCTGCTGGCCGGCGCGTTCCTCGCGTTCCTGGCGCTGCAGCACCAGATCGACATCGACAAGGCGGTCGAGCCGACGCAGATGTACCTGATCGCCTTCGGCTACGTCTTCGACCACCCCGGCTGGGCGCTGGCGGCGATGACGGTGTTCGTCATCGTCTCGCAGGTGAAGATCAACGTCACCAATGCCTACGCCGGGTCGCTGGCGTGGTCGAACTTCTTCGCCCGGCTCACCCACAGCCACCCGGGCCGGGTGGTCTGGCTGGTGTTCAACGTGCTGATCGCGGTGCTGCTGATGCAGCTCGGCGTGTTCGACGCGCTCGAGCACGTGCTGAGTCTCTATGCCAACGTCGCCATCGCCTGGGTCGGCGCGCTGGTCGCCGACCTGGTCGTCAACAAGCCGCTCGGGCTGTCGCCCAAGGGCATCGAGTTCAAGCGCGCGCACCTCTATGACATCAACCCGGTGGGTGTAGGGGCCATGTGCCTGGCGTCGGCACTGGGCATTGCGGCTCATCTGGGGCTGATGGGGCCGATGGCGCAGGCATTTTCGGCGGTGGTGGCCATGGTGACGGCGTTCATCACATCGCCCCTGATTGCCTGGGCCACAAAAGGCCGCTATTACTTGGCCCGATCTCCGGCGGCTGACGACCGCCTTGCCGAGGTCAGTGACGAAGCCGGCCCACATGGCCCCTACGTGCGGCTCAAGCGTTGTGTGATTTGTGATTCCGCCTATGAAGCCCCGGACATGGCGCATTGCCCCGCTTACCAGGGCAGCATCTGTTCACTGTGCTGCAGCCTGGACGTGCGTTGCGGGGACTTGTGCAAGTCGCACGCTCGGCTCTCCACCCAATGGCAGGGGGCTTTGCGGCGCTTCATGCCCAGGCGCTGGTGGCCCCAGATCGACGCAGGCCTGGGGCATTTTCTCCTGCTCATGCTGGTGATTGCGCCGGTGCTGGCAGCGGTGCTGGGGCTGCTGTACCGGCATGAATTGGAAGAGGCGGTAGCGCTGAATGCGGCCTGGATGAGTGGGCGGCTGGAGGCGGCACTGCATTCCGGCTTTCTCAAGGTGTACGCTGCCTTGTTGATGGTGTCTGCGATGGTGGCGTGGTGGCTGGTGCTGGCTCACAGAAGCCGCGAGGTGGCGCAGGAAGAGTCCAACCGGCAGACGCGTCTGCTGATGGAAGAAATCGAGTCGCATCGCCGCACCGACGCGGCCTTGCAACTGGCCAAGCAGGTGGCCGACAAAGCACGCGAGCAGGCCGACCAGGCCAGTCAGGCCAAGACGCGCTACGTCAGCAACATCAGCCATGAGCTGCGCACACCGCTCAACAGCATCCTGGGGTACGCCCAGCTGCTGCAGGAAGACCCATCCATGCCCGCGCATCAGGCCCACGCGATCAAGGTGATCTTGCGTGGGGGTGAGCACTTGCTGTCACTGATTGAAGGCACGCTGGATGTCGCCCGGATTGAAGCCGGCAAACTCACGCTGGATGTGAAGCCGCTGAATCTGCGTCTGGTCATGGAGGAGCTGGCGGCCCTGTTCGAGTTGCAAGCTCAGGCCAAGGGACTGGCCTTCCGTTTTGAGCCGCCCGAGTTATGGCCCCAGGCGGTGCGGGCCGACGACAAACGGCTGCGGCAGATCCTGATCAACCTGCTGGGCAATGCCGTCAAGTTCACCTCTGCGGGCAGCGTGACCCTTCGGGTGCAGTACGGGCGCGAAATGGCGGTGTTCGAAGTCTGTGACACCGGACCGGGCATGACCACCCAGGAGCTGGATCGTGTGTTCGAGCCTTTTGCGCGAGGCTCAGCCAGCAGCAGCCAGGGGACTTCTGGGGCAGGCCTGGGGCTAACGATTTCACGTATGCTGACCAATTTGATGGGCGGTGAAATGACAGCCGAGAGCGTGCCGGGCCAAGGCACCCTTTTCCGGCTGCGCCTGTTCCTGCCTGAATTGCATGACGAGGCAGTGAGTCTGGCCAGTCCGCGCCCTCTGGAGGTCCAGGGCTATGCCGGGCCGTGCCGCACGGTGCTGGTGGTGGACAACGAGGAGGATGACCGGCAGCTGCTTCACAACTGGCTGACACCGCTGGGTTTTCAGGTGCGGCTGGCCACCCACGGTGAAGATGCCCTGGCGCAGCTGAGTGCCGGTTTGCAGCCCGATGCCGTTTTCATGGATCTGGCCATGCCGGGGATGGACGGCTGGGAAACCCTGGCCCGTTTGCAGAACCTGATTCAGACCGGTCAACTCGTCAAGCCCCCGGTGGTTGCCGTGGTGTCGGCCAACGCTTTTGACAAAGGGCTGGAAAATCCAGTGGGCTTGCCTGCGCAGGACTTTCTGGTCAAGCCGGTGCGGCGCGATGAGCTGCTGCGCTGGCTGGGTGATCGACTGATGCTGAATTGGGTGACTGATGGCGCTGATTCTCAGCGGCTAAGACTAGATGTGCCTGCAACAGCCCCGTCTGTTGGTACCTGTCTGGCCCACTGTTCCCTGCAGGATCTGCTGGATCTGCGCGAGCTGGCCCGGCTGGGCTATTACCGGGGGTTCATTCGTCGTCTGGACGCTTTATGCCCAGGCGACGAGGCCGAGCCGCTGCGCCGACTGGCCCGTGAATTCCGCTTTGAAACCATTGAACAGAAACTCCAGGAGGCCCTGTATGCGCTGGAATCCCGCTGACGCTGGCAACCCGGGCCCGGTGGTGTTGATTGTGGACGATGTGCCCGACAACCTGTCGGTGTTGCACGACACGCTGGACGCCACCGGTCACACCGTGTTGGTGGCGCTGAATGGCGAAGCGGCGCTGGCCCGCGCTCGGCAGGCCCAACCCGACGTGGTGCTGCTCGACGCCCTCATGCCTGGCATGGACGGCTTTGAAGTGGCTCGACGGCTCAAGGCCGACCCGGATACCGCGCACATCCCCATCATCTTCATGACCGGATTGACGGAGACCGAGCACCTGGTCAACGCCCTGGCGGCAGGCGGGGTGGACTATGTGACCAAGCCCGTCAAGCCGCAGGAGGTGATTGCACGCATGGGGGTGCACCTGCGCACCGCCCGCCAGGCCCAGCGTGGCGTGGTCGAGAAGCAGCAGGCGCGTAATGCGCTGGATGCTTTTGGCTACGCCACGATCACCGTGCGTGAGCGTGATGGACGCTTGATGTGGCAGACGCCACTGGCTCGTGAGTTGCTATGGCGCTATTGCGGCACCGAAGCGCCTGACACCCCGCCGGAGGTGGTGCACTGGCTGCGCCGCCACCTGCCCGAACTGCAGCACACCGACCGGGCCCCTGTGGAGCCACCCCGCCTCACGCTGCAAAACGGCCCGCGCCGCCTGACCTTTCGCCTGCATCTGGTGGTGGGTGATCCGGCCGACGCCAGCCCGAACGACGAGGGCGGCGACTGGCTGATCGTGATGCAGGAAACCTCGGACGCCAGCGTGCTGGAAGCCCTGGTACAGGCCTTTGGCCTGACCGCCCGCGAGGCCGAGGTGCTTTACTGGGTGGCCAAGGGCAAGATCAATCGCGACATCGGCGACATCCTCGGTGCCAGCCCGGCCACCGTGAAAAAGCACCTGGAGCGCATCCACGCCAAACTGGGCGTGGAAACGCGTACCGCAGCCGCAGCCATGGCCATCAACCGGGTGCCACTGCTGCAGCCACGGTGCGGCTGAGCGTTTCCTGAGGTCTGTACGCCACCTGGCGTACAGACGCGCTTCAGGGTAATCCCTAGCATGGAGTTGTCCGCAGTCAAACGCCCTGCACAGGGGTTTGCGGCGGCGTCCTGCCCACAGCCCTGATTGGAGTCCTGAGATGATGATGAAGCGTCGTTCTACCCTGAAAGCCCTGTCGGCCGCTGCGGCCGTCGGCACCGTTGGCGGCTTGACCGCCTTGCCCGCCCGCGCTAACACCCCTATCAAGATCGGTGTGTTGCACAGCCTGTCGGGCACCATGGCCATTTCCGAGACTGTGCTCAAAGACACGGTGCTCATGGGCGTGGAGGAAATCAACGCCAAGGGTGGCGTGATGGGCCGACCTTTGGAAGCCGTGGTGGTCGATCCTGCCTCAGACTGGCCTTTGTTTGCAGAGCGCGCACGTCAGTTACTCACGCAAGACCGCGTTGCGGCCGTATTCGGTTGCTGGACCTCAGTCAGCCGCAAGTCCGTGTTGCCGGTGTTTGAAGAACTCAACGGCTTGCTGTACTACCCAGTCCAGTACGAGGGCGAGGAAATGAGCCCCAATGTGTTCTATACCGGCGCTGCGCCCAACCAGCAGGCCATTCCGGCGGTGGAATACCTGCTGAGTGCAGACGGTGGCTCAGCCAAGCGCTTTGTGCTGCTGGGCACCGACTACGTGTACCCACGCACCACCAACCGCATTCTGCGTGCCTTCCTGAAGTCCAAGGGCATTCCAGACAGAGACATCATGGAAGAGTACACACCCTTTGGCCACAGTGACTACCAGACCATCATTGGCCGCATCCGTCGCTTTGCCGCCGAAGGCAAGAAGACGGCGGTCGTCTCGACCATCAACGGGGACTCCAATGTGCCGTTTTACCGCGAACTGGGCAACCAGGGCATTCGCGCTACGGACGTGCCAGTGGTCGCTTTCAGTGTGGGCGAGGAAGAGCTGCGTGGCGTGGACACACGTCCCCTGGTCGGCCACCTGGCGGCCTGGAACTACTTCATGAGCCTGAATAACCCCGCCAATGAGGAGTTCAAGCGTAAGTGGGCGGCTTTTGCCCGTGCGAAAAACATCGCAGGGCATCGCGAACGCCCGCTGACCAACGACCCGATGGAGGCCACTTATGTGGGCCTCAACATGTGGAAGCAGGCAGTCGAGAAGGCCCGGTCCACCGATGTCAATGCCGTTCGAGTGGCCATGCGCGGACAGACTTTCCAGGCGCCGAGTGGCTTCGAGTTGAAGATGGATGAGCGCAACCATCACCTGCACAAGCCGGTGGTGATTGGCGAAGTACGCGCCGATGGACAGTTCAGTGTGGTCTGGCGTACCCGCACCCCGATCCGTGCCCAGCCCTGGAGCCCATTCATCGAAGGCAACGACAGACGCCCTGACACCCCACAGCGTTCGACCTGATCGGGAGTACCGCCATGAGCTCGTTCGTTTTGAGGTGGATGGACCGACCGGCTCGCCAGTGGGTGGCAGGCTGGCTGGGGCTGGTGTTGATGGCCGTGATGGCGACTGCTCAAGCCTTGACACTCGAAGACGCCCTGCTGTTTGCAGATGGCGACACCTCGGAACGGATAGAGGTCATGGCCCGGCTGGCCGCCTCGGATGACCCGCGTGCCGATGCATTGATACGCGCCATGGCCCGTGAAGTGGTCATGCTGCGGGGCGACCAGGTGCTCATTGTGGAAGACGGGCAAGCCCAGGATGCCGTGACGGGTGAAATCGTCACGGCGGACGGGGCTGATAGCGTGATGGTCAACAACCGCTTCCGGGGGGCGGTCCAGCGCACGCTGGCCGGGATGGATCTGCTGGGGGAGGATGTGCGACGTCAGCGCGAGGCGGCCTTGCGCCTTCGCGACAGCCTGTTCAACAGCCCGGATGAGTCGCAACTGTCGCTGATTGAAAATGCCCTTTCCCCTCAGTCCGCCGATAAGCTCGATCGCCGTGCCCGCCAGACGCTCGAAAGCGCCCGAGCGGCCCTCTGGCTGACACATAGCGACCCGGCGCTGCGTCTGGCCGCTGCGGAAACCTTGGGTGGGGTGGGACAGCCGATCGTGCGCAGCATGCTGGCGCGTCAGCTTGAAGCCGAAACCGACGCCAACGTCAGGGCGGCGCTTTCACGGTCGATCACGACCGTTGACCAGTCGCTGGTTCGAAGCAATCTGGCTGGTCAGGTGTTCACCGGCATCAGCTTGGGCTCCATCCTGCTGCTGGCGGCTTTGGGGCTGGCGATCACCTTCGGCCTGATGGGCGTGATCAACATGGCCCATGGCGAACTGATCATGATCGGTGCTTATGCCACGTTCGTGGTCCAGGGGGTCTTCCGTCAGTACCTGCCGAACGCCTTTGAATGGTATCTGCTGGCCGCGCTACCCGTCGCCTTCATGACCTCAGCGCTGGTGGGTGCCTTGATGGAGCGCAGTGTGATTCGCTGGCTGTATGGTCGGCCGCTTGAAACCCTCCTGGCCACCTGGGGTCTGAGCCTGATTCTGATGCAGGCGGTCCGCAGCCTGTTTGGCGCCCAGAACGTGGCGGTGGAAAACCCGAGCTGGATGAGCGGCAGCGTGGTGGTCATGGGCAACCTGACCCTGCCGTGGAACCGCATCATCATCATCGGGTTTTCGTTGGCGGTGCTGGTCATGGTGGCCTTGCTCATCAGCCGTACCCGGCTGGGCCTGTTTGTGCGTGGGGTGACGCAGAACCGCCCGATTGCCTCGTGCATGGGGGTGAACACGGCCCGCATCGATACCTATGCGTTCGCCCTGGGGTCCGGTATTGCCGGACTGGCCGGCGTGGCTGTCAGCCAGATCGGTAACGTGGGGCCCGACCTGGGGCAAGGCTACATCATCGACAGTTTCATGGTGGTGGTGCTGGGTGGCGTGGGCCAACTGGCGGGGACCATCTACGCCGCCTTTGGCTTGGGTCTATTGAACAAGGTGATCGAGGGCTGGGCCGGCGCCGTGCTGGCCAAGATCGCGGTGCTGGTGTTTATCATCATCTTCATCCAGAAGCGGCCTCAGGGCATCTTTGCCCTCAAAGGGCGGCAGGCCTGAGCCCATGCACAAGGGAATCGACATGACTGCAACGACCGCATCCCCCCCGCTGGCGCTCCCCGAAAAGGGGCCGTTGCTGACCCGTTCCGGCTGGGGCTCCATTCTCGTGGCTCTGCTGGTGATCAGCGCTGTGGCGCCCGTGCTGAACCTGTGGGTGCCCGCAGACAGCCCGTTTCATCTGAGCGACTTCATGGTCGGCCTGCTGGGCAAGATCATGTGCTACGCCATCTGCGCCCTAGCCATGGATTTGATCTGGGGCTACACCGGCATTCTGAGCCTGGGCCACGGCCTGTTCTTTGCGCTGGGCGGCTACGTGATGGGCATGTACCTGATGCGCCAGATCGGTACCGATGGAGTTTACGGCAGCGAATTGCCCGACTTCATGGTGTTTTCGGGGTGGACTGAACTGCCCTGGCACTGGGCGCTGAGCCACAGCTTTGCGGCCACGCTGCTGCTGATCGTGCTGGTACCGGGCGGGCTGGCCTTTGTGTTCGGCTACTTCGCCTTCCGTTCGCGCATCAAGGGGGTGTACTTTTCCATCATCACCCAGGCGTTGACGTTCGCGGCTTTGCTGCTGTTCTTCCGCAACGAAACCGGCTTTGGCGGCAACAACGGCTTCACCGATTTCAAGCGCATCCTGGGCATGCCGCTGGCCACCGCCGAAATGCGGATGGTGCTGTTCGTGCTCACCGGGCTCACGCTACTGGTTTTTTACCTGTGGGCGCGCTGGCTGGTGCAATCCAAGTTTGGCCGGGTGCTGCAGGCGATTCGCGACGCCGAAAGCCGCGTCATGTTCTGTGGCTACAACCCCTTGCCCTACAAGCTCACCATCTGGGTGATCTCGGCCGTGATGTGTGGGGTGGCCGGTGCGCTCTATGTGCCGCAGGTGGGCATCATCAACCCCGGCGAGATGAGCCCGGCCAACAGCATCGAGATCGCGATCTGGGCAGCGGTGGGTGGACGAGCCACGCTGATCGGGCCCATCATTGGCGCCTTCATCGTCAACGGGTCCAAAAGCATCCTCACGGTGAGCTTTCCGGAATACTGGCTGTATTTTCTGGGGGGCTTGTTCGTGGTGGTAACGTTGTTCATGCCTCATGGCGTGGTGGGTCTGGTGAAATCACTGAAGGCGCGTCTGTGCGCTGCACAAAGGGGGCAGTCATGAACGCGGTCACGGGTCGGCGCATGCCGTTTTCAAGGCCACTCAAAGCCGGTGAGGTGGACACCACCCACGGCCGCATCCTCTACCTGGAAGACGTGAGCGTGAGCTTCGATGGCTTCAAGGCCATCAACGGTTTGAACCTGGACATTGCTCCCGGCGAGCTGCGCTGCATCATCGGGCCCAACGGCGCGGGCAAAACCACGATGATGGACATCATCACCGGCAAGACGCGGCCCGACAGTGGCACCGTGTTCTTCGGTTCCACCATCGACCTGCTTCGCTACAGCGAGCCCGAGATTGCCGCGCTGGGCATTGGACGCAAGTTCCAGAAACCGACGGTGTTCGAGGAACTCAGCGTGTTCGAGAACCTGGAGCTGGTGCTGGTCACCCACAAAGGGGTATGGCCCAGCATGCGCTTTGGGCTGAACGGCGAGCAGAAAGACCGGCTGGCCGAGGTGCTGGGTACCATCCATCTGAAAGACGCCGTGACCCGCCGGGCGGGCGACTTGAGCCACGGCCAGAAGCAGTGGCTCGAAATTGGCATGTTGCTGATGCAGGAGCCCAAGCTGCTGCTGCTCGACGAACCGGTGGCCGGCATGACCGACGAGGAAACCGCCCGCACCGCCGAGCTATTCCTGAGCCTGAAAGGCAAGCACAGCCTGATGGTGGTGGAGCACGACATGCATTTCATCCGCGCCATCAGCGAGAAGGTGACGGTGCTGTGCGACGGTTCTGTGCTAGCCGAAGGTACGCTTGACCAGGTCCAGGCCGACGAACGGGTGATCGAGGTCTACCTCGGCCGCTGAAAGACATCCATGCTGCACATTGACCAGATACACCAGTACTATGGCGGCTCGCACATTCTGCGTGGCGTGAGCCTAGAGGCAAAAGTCGGCGAAATCACCGTGGTGCTGGGCCGCAACGGTGTGGGCAAGACCACGCTGCTCAAGAGTCTGATGGGGCTGGTGCCCATTCGCACCGGGCAGGTCACCTTCAAGGGGCATGCCATCACGAAGGCCACACCTTACGAGCGGGCCCGTGCAGGCATTGGCTACGTGCCTCAGGGGCGGGAGATCTTTGCGCGGCTGACCGTGCACGAGAACCTACTCATGGGTCTGGCCACCCGGAAGGCCAGCACACCCATTCCCCCGCAGCTCTACGAGCTGTTTCCCGTGCTCAAGCAGATGCTGGGCCGTCGCGGGGGTGATCTGTCGGGTGGGCAACAGCAGCAGCTGGCGATTGCCCGAGCGCTGGCGTCGTCGCCACAGCTGCTGGTGTTGGATGAACCGACTGAAGGCATTCAGCCCAACATCATCAAGGACATCGGCCGTGTGTTGCAGAAGTTGGCTCGTGAAGGCCTGAATGGCGAACCCATGGCGATTGTGCTGGTGGAGCAGTACTACGACTTTGCCGAGGAGCTGGCCGACCGTTATCTGGTCATGGAACGGGGCGAAGTGATTGCCAGTGGACCGGGCGCTGAAATGGCCGAGAAGGGCATCCGCCAGTTGGTCGCGATCTGAACGCGTCCCGAGTTCAGACCTGCCAGATGCGCGGGGCAGCGCCTGGTAATCCCCAGGCTTGTTGACGCAAGATACCCCAGGCGGTTTGAATCAAGGCCATCACGGGTTCCACCAGCGGCCCCAGCACTCGTAGTACCAGCACTCGGTCGTTCGGGCAGGTCACACCGGCCGCCAGGGGGTGTAACGTCTCGGGGAGCAGGGCTTGCAGCGCTTCCAGCAAGCGTTCGCGCCGCTCACGTGACAGCGGTGTTCCGGTCGCGAGCCACAGAGAACCCAGACAACGGTGACCCGCCAGCCCCATGGGGGCATTTAGCAGTCGTGTGTCAGCGGCGTCCAGGCGTGCTTGCTCCAGCCAGCAACCCTGCACGCTGACTCGCTGCTGCAGGCAGCCCCGTTGAAAGGGCAGCCCGGAGCCGGGCAGGCCCAGCGCGGTCACATCCCAGCCGATCCATTCCGCCCCTTCGGCCAGTTCTGCGTCTAGCGTGTTGATCCCCTGGCAACCCGGATAGGCAATGGTTTCCAGCGGCACCCATTCCAGCCGGGCACCTGATGCCAGCCGGATACGCACCTGCTGGATGGCCGGTAGGCCATCAGAGCGGTAGAAACGCGTGGCGCCGGGGGTGGAAATCAGGCCATGGGCGCCCTGAGCCGCGTCCACCTGGATGCTCAGTGTGTCGCCTTCCACCAACCCACCAGGGGGGTGGACGATGACGTTGTGGCAGATTGCTGGCCCTTCCGGGTAGAGGCTGTGGAACACCCGCAACGGCCCATCGTGCCGGTGGGTGATCACCGTTTTCGATCGGTCGTCCAGACGATAAGCGAGGTCGAGTGAGGCTTGCCAGGGCATGAGATTTTTCTAGCGCTGCGCCCAGAAGCCCTGATGAGGGGCTACCATCTCAGCCTCCAGTGCCGGTACCGGGCCGATCACCTCGATGGCTTTCTGCCCGCGAGCAATCACCTCGCGGCAAGGCAGGGAGAGGGTGGGGTTTTCATCGTGATTGCCGGTCAGCGCCAGAAGGGCTTCTTCGCTGGCGCCGTAGACGATACGCCCGATGTTCGCCCAGTAGATAGTGCCTGTGCACATGGCGCAGGGCTCAAAGGTGGTGACCAGGGTACAGCCCCAGAGGTAGTCGGCTGGGTAGTTCAGCGACACCGTGCGAGCGAGCGTGGCTTCTGCATGGTGTACGGTGTCGATGTTGCCTTGTTCAGCCAGTACGGTTTCTCCATCGGGCGCCACCAGCAGGGCGCCAAACGGATGGCGTCCCAGGGTAGCGGCACGCCGAGCCACGTCATTGGCTCGGCGTAGGTGCCGCTCGATCTGTGCCGGCGTCATCCTCAGACGCCCTGGCTGCTGCGATGAGCCCAGGCCGTGGTGTGCTTCTCGATCCAGCTGAACAGTTCGTACATCGCCATGGCCATGATGCCCACCACCAGCAGACCGCTGAAGGCCAGGCCCATCTGCATGGACGAGCCAGCGGCAATCAGCAGGTAGCCGATGCCTTCGTTGGAAGCCGTCATTTCAGACACGGTGGTGCCCACAAACGCCAGCGTGATCGCTACCTTGAGTGAGCCGAAGAAATACGGCATGGAGCGCGGAAGGCCCACCTTGGTCAGCACATCCCAGCGTTTGGCGCCTAACACGCGCAACACGTCTTCCAGTTCAGGCTCCAGCGTGGCCAGTCCGGTGGCAATCTTGACCATGATCGGGAAGAAGCTGATGAGGAAGGCGGTGAGGATGGCAGGGCCGATGCCGATGCCGAACCAGACCACCAAGATTGGGACGAAAGCCGCCTTGGGCAGGGCGTTGAAGGCCGTCATCAGGGGGTAGAGGGCCGCATAGGCCATGCGCGAACTGCCGATCAGGAAGCCCAGCAACACACCCACCACGATGGCGATGCCAAAGCCCACCATGGTCACCCAGTAGGTGCGCCAGGCATGGCCCATGATGGTGGTGCGGTGCTCCAGTGTCTGTTCCCAGATGCGGGAGGGGCTCGGGAAGATGAATTCGGAAACGCCCAGCCCCTGGGTGATGGCTTCCCAGATCAGGAGGATCAAGACCAGCAGGATCAGCGGTGACCAGCGTTCAAGGGTTTTCTTTTTCATGGTCGATCTCCGATCAAGGGTTGGCAGGGGCGCTGCTCTTGCGCATGGCACCGATGTGGCCGCGCAATTCGCGCACGATGTCGGTGAACTCGTTGGTGTAGGTCACTTCCAGGTCGCGGGTGCGCGGAATGGGGATTTCGCGTCGCACCACGAAACGGCCTGGGCTCTTGCTCATGCAATACACCGTGTCGGCCAGAAACACACTTTCGCGCAGGTCGTGCGTGACCAGAATCACGTTGAAACGCTGGGCTTCCCAAAGGTCGCGCAAGGTGCACCAGAGTTCTTCGCGGGTGAAGGCATCCAGCGCCCCGAACGGCTCGTCCAGCAACAGCATCTTGGGTTCGTGAATCAGCGCCCGGCAGATGCTGGCACGTTGCTGCATGCCACCGGACAGCTCCCACGGGTATTTCTTTTCCATACCGCCCAGTCCGACGCTGGTCAGCAGCTTGCTGGCCCGTTCCTCGAATTCCTTGCGGCGGTCCTTGAACTGGCTGCGGTAGGGCTCCACGATTTCCAGAGGCAGCAGCACGTTGTCGAGCGTGGTGCGCCAAGGCAGCAGCGACGGCGCCTGGAAAGCCATGCCGGAGATCTTGAGTGGGCCCGTGACTTGCTGGCCATCGATGATGATGTTGCCCAGGCTCGGCATGCGCAGACCCGTGGTCAGCTTCGTGAAGGTGGACTTGCCACAACCCGAAGGCCCGACGATGGCGATGAACTCCCCCCGGTTCACTTTGAGGTTGATGTCTTCGACCGCGAAAATGTTCTTGGCACGCAATTCTTCGTTGTAGGCCAGCCAGACCTGGTCAAATTCCACAAAGGGGCGTTCGTAAGGAGTTGCCGTGTCGTTCATGCGAATTCCTGAAAAAGGGCCAGCCACCCCAGGGAAGCTGGCCCGGTCATGAGACGCTGAGGCTCAGCGGCGAGCCAGGGGCAGGATATCGAGTTGGGCCGCTGGAGGCAGCATGGATCCGTTCCACACGTTGGCCGCATTCACGCGAGTCTGGGTTCCAAAGGCGTCCGATACCTGGCTGGCCATCAGGTTGAGGCGAGCCATGTCAACCCGGCCGAAGCCTTCACGGCGGGCATCCGGGCTGGCGACCACCGCGTCGATGGCCATTTGCAGTCGGCGGGTTTCCAGCGGTACGTTGATGATGCCGTCACGCGCACGAACAGATTCGATTCCTGCCGTGGGGTTGGCCATGACTTCCTTGGCGCCACGGGCAAAGGCTGTCAGGAACGCGGTGATGGCGGCCGGATTTTCCTGAATCAGCCGCGGGCTGACGATGATGGCGTTGCCATAGAGCTTTACCCCGAAATCGGCGTACGGCATGATGACGATGTCTTCCGTCTTGACGCCACGTGCCTCCAGGTTAAGCAATGAAGTGAACGAGAAGCCGGTGATGGCGTCGATATCGCCACGGACGAGCAGGGTCTCACGAAGCGGTGGGTCCATGGACGTCCAGGTCACGCCAGAGACATTGTTGGCCCGCTCGAAGATCGGGAATGCTTTGCGATCGGCGTCAAAAACAGGCGCTCCCAGACGCTTGCCGCTCAAGTCTGCGGGTGTGCGAATGCCGCTGCGCTTCAGCGCCAGTACCGCGGCCGGCGTGTTGTTGTAAACCATCATCACCGCCACCGGCTTGTTGGGCGCGTCCGGATTGTTGGCGTGGAATTCCATCAGCGCGGCCATATCAGCAAAGCCCATGTCATAGGTGCCTGATGCCACTCGCGTGACCGTGGCACCGGACCCGTTACCCGAGTCGATGGTGACGTTCAGACCCGCCTCACGGAAATAACCTTGAGCGGCGGTGTGCAGGAACAGCGCCGAAGGCCCTTCAAACCGCCAGTCTAGCTGGAGCCGGATGGGCGTCTGGGCCTGAACGGCCGTGCCAAAACTGAGGGCAGCCGCCAGTGCGGCTGAGGCTTGCAGAAAACGACGCTTGTTCATGAAGGGCTTCTGGTCATTGAATCAAAACTGATCGGCCTGAGTGGCTGAGGCAGAATGCAGCAAGATAGGTGCCAGTTCACCGGCTATCTTTTTGAACACAATTTTGTATGCACAAACTCGCTGTACCCTGTTCAGTTAGCCAAGAATAACCGTTTAAGGGAGGTCTGCAAAACCTGCGGGGTTGACCTGCAGATGTGAGATGGTATCGGCATGAAGCAAATGAGCCTGAACACCACGGGATTCGAGCGCAAGACCAAGCGAACGCGCAAGCGCGAGTTCTTGGACGAGATGAGCTTGGTGGTACCGTGGTACGAGCTGGTGGCGCTGATTACCCTGCACGTACCGACGCGCAGCGCCAAAGGCGGTCGCCCCCCGTTTGTCGTGGAAACCATGCTGCGCATTCACTTTTTGCAGCAATGGTTCAACCTGTCTGACCCGGCCATGGAAGAGGCGTTGTACGACACCGCTCTGTTCCGCGAGTTTGTCGGCCTGGACATAGGCGAAGACCACCTGCCCGATGAGAGCACCATCCTTCGGTTTAGGCACCTGCTGGAGGCGAATCACCTGAGGGTTCAAATTCTGGCCGCCGTCAATGCCACCTTGACCGCCAAGGGTTTGCTACTCAAGCAAGGCGCGGTGGTCGATGCCGCGCTGATTGCTGCACCGACATCCACCAAGAACAGCACCGGCACACGTGACCCAGAGATGCACCAGACCAAGAAGGGAAACCAGTGGTACCACGGCATGAAAGCGCACATCGGCTCGGACGCCGACTCGGGCCTGGTGCATAGCGTGGCGACCACCGCAGCCAATGCCCACGACGTCACACAGGCCCATGCCTTGCTGCACGGGCAAGAAACCGATGTCTTTGCCGACTCGGGCTACCGGGGTGTTGAGAAACGCGAAGAAATCCAGGCCCAGCACCCCGGCGTGAACTGGCACATCGCCATGATGCCTGGCAAGCGCAAAGCTCTGGACAAGGACACGCCGATGGGCACCGTCCTTGAGAAACTGGAGCAGACCAAGGCCAGCATCCGGGCCAAGGTGGAACACCCGTTTCGGGTCATCAAGCGGCAGTTTGGCTACGTCAAGGTCAAGTACCGTGGGCTGGCCAAGAACACGGCCAACTTGGTGACGCTGTTTGCGCTGTCCAACCTGTGGATGGTGCGCAAACGACTTTTGAACATGGGGGCGCAGGAATGAGTGCGCCCAGCAACGGCCAGAGGGCCGCGGACGGGGTGCAAATCGACCTGAGACCGCCCCAGAAATGCCCCATGATGTCATCATCTGAAGTATCAACCGACAACGGTCACGTCAGCGGTGGTTGTGCAGATCTTTCTTAGGCTCCAAAAGTGTGCATTCGATGCACTTAAACCGTGCGAAAACGCCGGGTGCGCACGGTTTTACACGGTTCAACTCAGGACTTGCCTGCACCCGTTGCAGCCAGCGCCGTCATGTTCAGCACCCGCCGCACGGTCGCCGCCGGGGTGAGGATGTAAGCCGGTGCGTTGACGCCCATCAGCATCGGGCCGACGGTGACGCCGCCGCTGGTGGTGGTTTTGAGCACGTTGTAGAGGATGTTGGCGGCGTCCAGGTTGGGGCAGATCAGCAGATTGGCCGCGCCCGCGAGGGTGGAGTCGCCCAGGTAGCGTTCGCGGATCTCGGGCTGCAGGGCGGCGTCGCCATGCAGTTCGCCGTCGCATTCGACATCCGGGTGCCGAGCCACGAACAGGTCGCGTGCCTGGCGCATTTTTTTGGCTGAGGCCCGTTTCGACGACCCATAGCTGCTGTGCGACAGAAAAGCCACTTTGGGCTGAATGCCAAAACGCTGCACTTCCTGCGCGGCCATCCAGGCAATCTCGGCCAGTTGCTCGGCGCACGGGTCTTCGTTGACGTAGGTGTCGGCAATGAACAGCGGGCCCAGCGGCGACATCAGGGCATTGACGGCGGCGTAGTTCATGACCCCCGGCTTCTTGCCCAGAATGCTGTCGATCCGTTCCAGGTGGGTGGTGTAGGTGCCCGCGAGGCCGCAGATCAGGGCGTCGGCATCGCCCAGACTGACCATCAGCGAGCCGATGATGGTGTTGGAGCGCCGCACCGCCGCCTTGGCCACTTCGGGGGTGGCACCGTGGCGCTTCATGAGTTGGTGGTAATGCTCCCAGTACTGGCGAAAGCGCGGGTCGTCTTCTGGGTTGACGTTCGACACATCCACCCCCAGCCGCATGCGCAGGCCGGCTTTGTCGATGCGCGCGGCAATCACGGCCGGGCGCCCGATCAGGATCGGGACGGCGAGCTGGTCGTCGATGGCCATTTGGGCGGCACGCAGGGCGCGTTCGTCTTCGCCGTCGGCATAGGCCACGCGCTTCTTGCTGGCGGGCACGGCTTTGGCGGCACTGAAAATCGGCCGCATCAGGAGGCCGGTCTGATAGACGAAACGGCCCAGCGATTCTTTGTAGGCCTCCATGTCGGTGATGGGGCGGGTGGCAGCACCCGAGTCGGCAGCGGCCTGGGCCACGGCGGGCGCGATTTTCAGGATCAGGCGCGAATCGAAGGGCTTGGGGATGAGGTAGTCCGGGCCGAAAGCCAGCTCCTGGCCCACGTAGGCGCTGGCCACTTCTTCGCTGATGTCGGCCTTGGCCAGATCGGCGATCTGGCGCACGCAGGCCAGCTTCATGGCGTCGGTGATTTTGGTGGCACCGCAGTCCAGTGCCCCCCGGAAGATGTAGGGGAAGCACAGGACGTTGTTGACCTGATTCGGGTAGTCCGAACGGCCGGTGGCGATGATGCAGTCGGGCCGGGCCAGCTTGGCCAGTTCGGGCCGGATTTCGGGTTCCGGGTTGGCCAGCGCCAGGATGATGGGCTGCCGGGCCATGGTCTTGACCATCTCGACCGTCAGCACGCCGGGAGCCGAGCAGCCCAGGAACACGTCCGCGCCGTTCACGGCATCGGCCAGCGTGCGGGCTGCTGTGGCGCGGCAGTAGCGCTGCTTGGAGGCGTCGAGGCTGCCGTTTCGGGCGTCCTCGCGTTCGGTCTGGATCACGCCCTTGGAGTCGCAGACCAGGATGTTGGCCACCTGCACGCCCAGCCCGACCATCACGTCGAGGCAGGCAATGGCCGCAGCACCGGCACCCGACACCGCGATCTTCACGCTGGCCATGTCTTTTTGCACCAGTTCCAGGCCGTTGAGCAGGGCAGCGCTGGAAATGATGGCCGTGCCGTGCTGGTCATCATGGAACACCGGGATGTTCATGCGCTCGCGCAGCTTTTTCTCGATGTAGAAGCACTCCGGGGCCTTGATGTCTTCCAGGTTGATGCCGCCCAGGGTGGGTTCCATGGCGGCAATGATGTCCACCAGCTTGTCCGGGTCGCGCTCGGCCAGTTCGATGTCGAACACGTCGATGCCCGCGAACTTCTTGAACAGGCAGCCCTTGCCCTCCATCACCGGTTTACCGGCCAGCGGGCCGATGTCGCCCAGGCCCAGCACGGCGGTGCCGTTGGTGATGACGCCGACCAGGTTGCCGCGGCTGGTGTAGTCGAAGGCCTTGCCGGGGTCCGCCTGGATTTCCAGGCAGGGGTAGGCCACGCCGGGTGAATACGCCAGGCTCAGGTCGCGCTGGTTGGACAGCGGTTTGGTGGGGTGGACGGCAACCTTGCCCCGGCTGGGGGAGCGGTGGTATTCGCAGGCGGCGTCGCGCAGGGCTTGTTCGGCTGGAGTCATGGTGTCTGGGTGTGCATGTGGGGGAAGGCGGCGCGGAAGTGCCCACCCGCGCCGCTTGCCGTTCAAGTGTAACGGCCTACGCCGTGATCCGCCGTGCGTGGTCCGCCGTGATCCGCCGTGTGCCGCCGCCGCGTGCCGCAGCGGTTCAGGTCACCCCACGAGGCAAGGCCGGGGCCGGGGGGGCACTGGCACCCGAGCCGCGCTCAAACGTGACCACATGCTCCACCGCCACCCGAATGCCTATCCATTCGCCCACCGCGTGGTTGTGGTGCGAGGGTACGTGGGTCATGACGGTTTCACCGCTGGCCAGCCGCAGGGTGTAGAGGAATTCCGACCCTCGGAAGGCTTTGCGCACGATCTGGGCTTTGACAGGGGCTGCGTCGTCGTGCAGGATGTCGTCGGCCCGCAGCAGCACGTCACACAGGCCGGCTTCGTAGGCGCTGGGCAGCGGGCACTCTTGCACGTCGTGCAAAGGGCCCAGCGGCGTTTGCACCACCACGTCCTGGCCAGCCAGAGCAATCTGGGCCGGGGTGAACACCCCGTGGCCGATGAATTCGGCCACGAACCGGGTCGCTGGCCGGTGGTAGAGGCAATAGGCGTCTTCCCACTGGTGCAAACGGCCCTGGTGCATGACGCCGATCAGGTCGCCAATGGCGAAGGCTTCCATCTGGTCGTGCGTCACGAACAGTGCCGTGGCCCCCGCCGCCTTGAGGATGGCGCGGACTTCGTGCGCGAGCCGTTCGCGCAAGTCCACGTCCAGGTTGGAAAAAGGTTCGTCGAGCAGCAGCAGCCGGGGGCTGGGTGCCAGCGCACGGGCCAGCGCCACCCGCTGTTGCTGCCCCCCCGAGAGTTCGTGCGGGTAGCGCGTCTGCAGGCCGTCCAGCCCCACCAGCGCGAGCACTTCCTGCACGCGCTGGCGGCGCTGGCTGGCGTTGAGCTTGCGCAGCCCGAAGCCCACGTTGTGCTCGGTGCTCAGGTGCGGAAACAGCGCGTAGTCCTGAAACACCATGCCGATGCGGCGTTCCTCGGGCGGCATGTGAAAGTGGCGGCTGCTGACTGGCTCACCGCCTAGCTCGATGCAGCCTTGGCTGGCCCGCTCCAGACCGGCCACCGCCCGCAGCAAGGTGGTCTTGCCGCAGCCGGATGGCCCTATCAAGACCCCGATATCACCCG
>DBAZ01000043.1 GCA_002291945.1 Tepidimonas sp. UBA997 | reverse complement strand
GCCTCTAGACGATAGGGTCAAAACCTAGCAAAAACGTTGGCGGAGTGGACGGGGCTCGAACCCGCGACCCCCGGCGTGACAGGCCGGTATTCTAACCAACTGAACTACCACTCCTGGCAAAAAACTGTGGCGACCCTACGGGGATTCGAACCCCGGTACTCACCGTGAAAGGGTGATGTCCTAGGCCTCTAGACGATAGGGTCAAAACCTAGAAAACTGCTTTGCAATCCACAAGACGACCGTTGGTGGAGGTAAGCGGGATCGAACCGCTGACCTCTTGCATGCCATGCAAGCGCTCTCCCAGCTGAGCTATACCCCCGTGGCCGTCTCGTTTCCGGCAAGTCTTGGATTCTAACCCGAATTTCAGCCCTTTTGAAGCGCGGCCAACACTTTTTCGCGCCCTTGCAGCCACAGCACGGCATCCACCGAAGGGGTCTGGGGCGTGCCCATGACCAGCACGCGCACCGGCATGGCCAAGGCGGGCATTTTGAGGCCGAACGCCGCCAGGGATGCCTTGAGGGCCGCCGCAATCGCCTCCTTGCTCCAATCTGCCGTGCGCAGGCGCTGGGCCAGATCGGCCAGCGCGGGCTTGACGGCATCGGTCACGTGCTGGGCCAGCGCTTCGGGGGAAGGCTGGGCCGCTACGTAAAACAATCGCGCCCATTCGGCCAGCGCGAGCGTGGTGTCGCAGCGGTCTTTGAACAGCCCGCAGATGGCTGGCAGGCGCTCGTCGGTCGGCAGGCCCTCTTGGGCGAGTTGCTCGGCCACCCGTTGCGCTAAGGTGGCGTCGGCCGTCAGCTTCATGTGCTGGCTGTTGACCCAGCGCAGCTTGGCCTCGTCGAACTGGGCGGCGCTGCGGCCCAGGTGGTCGAGGTCGAACCATTGCAGAAACTGCGCCCGGCTGAAGATTTCGTCGTCGCCGTGGCTCCAGCCCAGGCGGGCCAGATAGTTGACCATGGCGTCGGGCAGGAAGCCTTCGTCGCGGTACTGCGTCACCGGTTTGGCCCCGTTGCGCTTGCTCATCTTTTCGCCTTGCTCGTTGAGCACGGTCGGCAGGTGGGCAAACACCGGTACTTGGGCACCGAGGGCTTCGAAGATGTGGATCTGGCGCGGCGTGTTGTTGACATGGTCGTCACCCCGGATCACGTGGGTGATGCGCATGTCCATGTCGTCCACGCAGACGCAGAAGTTGTAGGTCGGCGTGCCGTCCGGGCGGGCGATCACCAGATCGTCGAGCTCGCCGTTCTGGAATTCGATGCGGCCCTTGCATCGATCCTCCCAGCTCACCACGCCTTGCTGCGGCGTCTTGAAACGCAGCACCGGTTGCACGCCTGCGGGCACGGGCGGCAGCACCTTGCCCGGCTCGGGCCGCCAGGTGCCGTCGTAGCGCGGCTTTTCCCTGTTGGCGGTCTGGCGTTCGCGCAAGGCGTCCAGCTCTGCCACACTCATGTAGCAGGGGTACACATGGCCAGCCGCCTGCAACTGGGCCAGCACTTCTTGGTAGCGCTCCATGCGCTGCATCTGGTAGTACGGGCCTTCGTCGTGGTCGAGCTGCAGCCAGGCCATGCCCTCCAGGATCACGTCCACCGCCGCTTGGGTGGAGCGCTGCTGGTCGGTGTCTTCAATGCGCAGGATGAAATCGCCGCCGTGGGCTCGGGCGTAGGCCCAGGGGTAGATGGCCGAACGGATGTTGCCCAGGTGGATGAAACCGGTGGGCGACGGAGCGAAACGGGTGCGGACGCGTTGGGTCATAGGGTATCGAGGGTATTCAGGCCGCGGGACAGGTCGTCTTGGATGTCCGGCAAGTGCTCCAGGCCTACCGACACGCGGATCAGTCCCTGGCCGATGCCCGCCGCCAGCCGTTGCGCTTCGCTGAGCTTGCCGTGCGAGGTGCTGGCCGGGTGGGCGCAGAGGGTTTTGGTGTCGCCCAGGTTGGTGCATAGCGAGAGCACCTGCAGGCTATCGAGCACATGGAAAGCGCGTGAGCGGGCCTGCTCGGGGTTGGTGGCTTTCACCTCGAAGGAAAGCACGGCACCGCCGCAACTGTCCATCTGGCGCATGGCCAATGCGTGCTGCGGGTGGCTCGGCAGGCCGGGGTAATGCACCCGCGCCACGGCAGGGTGGGCCTGCAGCCAGTGCGCCAGTTGCAGCGCTTGCGCACTTTGCGCACGCATGCGCAGGCTCAGGGTCTCCAGACCCTTGAGCACCACCCAGGCATTGAAGGGTGAGAGCACCATGCCCGCGTTCTTCTGCACCGGCAGCAATGTGTCGATCACCATGCGTTCGGGGGCACAGATGGCACCGGCCATCACGCGCCCCTGCCCGTCGAGGAATTTGGTGCCCGAATGGATCACGATGTCGGCCCCGATCTCGATCGGGCGCTGCAGCGCGGGCGTGGCAAAGCAGTTGTCCAGCGCCAGCCAGGCACCGGCGTCGTGCGCCAGATCGGCCAGCGCGGCGATGTCACACACCTCGGTCAGCGGGTTGGTCGGCGTTTCGGCAAACAGCAGCCGTGTACTGGGGCGGATGGCCGCTGCCCAAGCGGCTAGGTCGGTCTGCGGCACCGCCGTCGATTCGACGCCGAACCGGGCAAACTCGGAGCCGATCAGCTTGAGGGTAGCGCCGAACATCGACTGCGAATACACCACATGGTCGCCCGCCTTGAGCAGGCCAAAGCACATCAGCATGATGGCCGACATGCCCGACGACGTGGCCAGACAGGCCTCGGCACCCTCCATCCCGGCCAGACGCATCTCCAGACTCGTCACCGTGGGGTTGCCCGATCGGCCATAGGTGTAGCCCTCTTCCTGGCCAGCGAAGCGCCGGGCCGACACGTCGGCGCTGGGCTGCACGTAGCCGCTGGTCAGGTACAGGGCTTCGGCATTTTCGCCGTGAGGGCTGCGCTCGACCGCCGCCCGAACGGCCAGCGTATCGCGATGCAGGCCCGCAGGAAGGGATCGGCTCATCGGGTCACGACTCCTGGGCATTCGGCAAGGTCAGGCGCGAGCTGGCCCCGTCGTCGTCGTCGCCAGCGACGCGCTTCTGGTGCAGGCGCAACACGTCGTCCGACGTGATGTCGCCGGTCACGTACACCCCATCGAAGCAGGAAGCCTCGAAACCGGCCAGCCCGGCATTGAGTTTGCCCACCGCCCGCTTCATGGCCGCCACGTCTTGGTAGATCAGCGCGTCGCAGCCGATCAACTGGCGGATTTCTTCCAGCGTGCGCCCGTGCGCGACCAGTTCATCCTTGGTCGGCATGTCGATGCCATACACATTGGGGTAGATCACCGGCGGCGCGGCACTGGCCATATACACCTTGCGGGCACCGGCCTCGCGCGCCATCTGCACGATCTCGCGGGAGGTGGTACCGCGCACGATGGAATCGTCCACCAGCAGCACGTTGCGACCCTTGAACTCACTGGCAATCACGTTGAGCTTCTGGCGCACCGACTTCTTGCGCACCGCCTGCCCCGGCATGATGAAGGTGCGGCCCACGTAGCGGTTTTTCACGAACCCCTCGCGGTAGGGCTTGCCCAGCAGATGGGCCAGTTGCGTGGCGCTCGGGCGGCTCGATTCGGGAATCGGGATGACCACATCGATCTGGTCGGGCGCCACGGTGGAGACCACCCGCGTGGCCAGCGTCTCCCCCATGTTCAGGCGCGCCTGGTAAACGGAAATGCCGTCCATCGTCGAGTCGGGCCGGGCCAGATAGACAAACTCGAACACGCAGGGGTGGAGTTGCGGATTGTCGGCACACTGCTGGAACTGCACGCTGCCATCCAAGGCCACGAAAACCGCTTCGCCGGGAGCGATATCACGCAGGAACTCATGGCCAGTGCCTTCGAGCGCCACCGACTCGCTGGCCACCACCACCGTGCCGTCCTTGCTCTTGCCGATGCACAGGGGGCGAATGCCAAAAGGATCGCGGAAAGCCAGCAGGCCATGACCGGCGATCAGTGCCACCACCGCGTACGACCCCTTGAGCCGCCGATGAACCACACGCACCGCCGCAAACACCGACTCGGTGCTCAAGACCCCGTGGGATCGGGCCTCGCCCAGTTCATGCGCCAGCACATTGAGCAGGACTTCGGAGTCGCTTTCGGTGTTGATGTGGCGATGATCGAGTTGCACCATCTCCTGCTTGAGCGCATCGGCATTGGTGAGGTTGCCGTTATGAGCCATCACAATGCCAAAGGGCGCGTTGACGTAAAAAGGCTGGGCTTCTTCCTCGCTGAAGGCGTTGCCAGCCGTGGGGTAGCGCACCTGCCCGATGCCACTGTGGCCCGGCAGGGCACGCATGTTGCGGGTGCGAAACACGTCGCGCACCATGCCCTTGGCCTTGTGCATGAAGAACTTGCGCTCCAACTGCGTGACAATGCCAGCGGCGTCCTGCCC
>DBAZ01000066.1 GCA_002291945.1 Tepidimonas sp. UBA997 | reverse complement strand
GCTCACCACCACCTCGAACGCCACCCACCAGAGGGCATGGCGCATCATGCGCCCATCAACGCAGGCGGCATGGCGGCCCGTACCGCCGGCATCAACTCGTGCCGAACGGCACGCCAGCGTTGCATGAATGTCTCGGGAGCCGCTGAGTTTCTGGTAGCGTTCGTCATGGCAAGTAAGCTAAGGAAGCAAGACACCCGCATCATGCCAGCTTTGGCCACCTGCCACCCGCTTTGCCCACCCTGCGGCCAGAAAATTCGATCTGATGGTGGGCAGCTCATCGACCTCAAGCCTTCAGAAAGGCGGCTTTGCTGCCCATCCAGCGCTCCACATGGCGTTCGGCCTGCTCGGGCTGCTGCGCCCAGAGCCGGGGTGCCCAGCGCCGTGCCCAGTCGAGCAAGGCGGCGTCGGTGGCCAGATCGGCGAAGCGCAGCATGGGCGTGCCGGACTGGCGCGCACCCAGAAACTCGCCCGGCCCGCGTATCTCCAGGTCGCGGCGGGCGATCTCGAAGCCGTCGTTCGTCTCGGCCATGGCACGCAGCCGTTCGCGGGCGCTTGCACTGACGCGACCGTTCTCATGGGGCGCATACAGCAGCATACAGACCGAGGCCGCAGCACCCCGCCCGACCCGACCGCGCAACTGGTGCAACTGGCTCAGACCAAAGCGTTCGGCGTGCTCGATGACCATCAGCGACGCGTTGGGCACGTCCACCCCGACTTCGATCACCGTGGTACTGACCAGCACGCCCATGGCAGCACTGCCAAACAGGGCCATCACCGCTTTTTTCTGCGCTGGCGGCATGCGCGAGTGCAGCAGGCCCACCTGAACGGGCGAGCCGTCGGCGGCGCTGACACCGCTCAGGGCGGCCGACAGTTCGGCGTGGGTGGCGGTGGCGTTGCTCAGGTCCAGCGCTTCGCTTTCTTCGATCAGCGGGCAGACCCAATAGACTTGTCGGCCTTCGGCCACTTGGCTGCGCAGGCGCGAGATGAGTTGCTCGCGGCGGCTGTCGGCCAGCAGCTTGGTGACGATGGGCGTGCGGCCAGGTGGCAGCTCGTCGATGATGGACACGTCCAAGTCGGCGTAGTAGCTCATGGCCAGGGTACGCGGAATCGGCGTCGCGCTCATCATCAGCAGGTGCGGCTCGAGACCGGCATCCTGCATTTTTTGGCGTAGGGCCAGCCGCTGGGCGACGCCGAAGCGGTGCTGCTCGTCGATCAGCGCCAGCGCCAGTCGGCTGAATTGCACCTGCTCCTGAATGACGGCGTGGGTACCCACCACCAGCGCCGCTTGGCCGCTGGCTATCTGCGCCAGCATGGCGCTGCGCTCCTTTTTTTTCTGGCTGCCGGTCAGCCAGGCGACCGTCTTGCCCAAAGGGGCCAGCAGGGGCGCGAGCCAGCCGACCAACTTGCCGAAGTGCTGTTCGGCCAGGATTTCGGTCGGTGCCATCAAGGCGCATTGCCAGCCGTCGTCGATCGCCACGGTGGCGGCCAGGGCAGCCACCACCGTCTTGCCACTGCCCACATCACCCTGCAGCAGGCGGTGCATGGGCGTGGGGCGGGCCAGATCGCGGGCAATTTCTGCACCCACCCGGCGTTGCGCGGCGGTGAGCGCAAAAGGCAGCGCCGCCAGCAGTTGTTGCTGCAAACCGTTGGGCCGACTGGGCAATGCCGGGGCCCGCAACCCGGCACGCTCCTGCTTGGCGCGGACTTGCGACAACTGCTGCGCCAGCAGTTCTTCGGCCTTCAGGCGCTGCCAGGCCGGGTGGCTGCGGTCCTCCAGCGCGGCCAGCGGCACCTCGGGCGCAGGGTGATGCAGGCATTGCAAGGCGGCCTGCAGGCTCCAGGGCTGGTCTTGCCCGGGCGAACGCAGCCCCGGACATTCGGCCAGCGCCTCGGCAGGCAGTACGTCGCTCAGGTCGGCCCGCTGCAGCCCGGCCTGCACCGCACGGCGCAGATACGCTTGCGGCAAACCGGCGCTGCTGGGGTACACCGGCGTCAGCGCAGCGGGCAGTTCGGCACCGGCCACCTGAAAGCTGGGGTGCATCATCGTCCAGCCCAAAAAGCCCCCGCGCAATTCGCCGCGGGCCCGGATGCGAGCCCCCACGCTCAGGGTTTTCTGCTGGCTGGGGTAGAAGCTGAAAAAACGCATCGTGCAGCGGCCACTGCCATCGTCGAGCGTGACCAGCAACTGGCGGCGCGGGCGCAGCACGACTTCACTGCCGGTGACTACGCCTTCGATCTGCAGTGTATCGCCATCATGCGCGTGCTCCAAGCGGGTGATGCGGGTTTGGTCTTCGTAGCGCAAGGGCAGGTGCAGCGCGAGGTCGATCGGCCGCAGCAGCCCGAGCTTGCGCAACGCTTGTTGCGGCGCAGATAAGCGCGGCGCAGCCGCTGGACTCGGTGTAGGGGGCGTGGCGCTGGCAGCCATGAGGCGCATTGTGCCAGCGCACAGCGGCTAGCCGAGCCGCTCGTGCAGGGCCAGATAGGCCTGCGTGAGTTTGTGCTTGGGGTCCAGATGCACCATGGGGCGCGACAACTGGTGCGATTCGCGCACCTTCACCGACAACGGCAAATAAGGCTCCAGCACCGGCAGCCCTTCGTCGATCAGTTCCTGCACCAGCCGCTGCGGCAAGTTGGCACGCGGCTGGAACTGGTTCACCACGATGCCCTTGATGGCCAGCTCCGGGTTGTGGTCGGCGCGGATTTCCTGCACGTTGGCCAGCAGGGTGTAGAGCGCCTGGCGCGAGAAGTCGTCGCAGTCGAACGGGATCAGGCAGCCGCTGGCACCCATCAATGCCGAGCGGGTGTAGAAATTCAGCGCCGGTGGGGTGTCGATGTAGATGCGCTCGTAGCACGCAGCCAGTTGCTGCAGGGCTTCGCGCAGTTTGTAGATCTTGTGGCGCGACTCCAGCTTGGTCTGCAGTTCGTCGAGTCGCTCGCTGGCCGCCAGCACGTCCAGCCCATCGTAAGGGGTGGCGACCACGAACTCGCTGGCGGGCAGCGGGTGGAAGGTGAAGCTCAGCGTCTGGTCGAACAAGCTCGCCACCGTGGGCTGATCGGCTGCGGCCTGTGCGCCGAGCAGGTAGTGGGTCGAATTGCCCTGCTGATCTAGGTCGATCAGCAAGGTACGCCGCCCCTGTGCCGCACTGATGGCGGCCAGATTGCAGGCAATGGTGGACTTGCCCACCCCGCCTTTCTGGTTGAACACGACGAGGGCCATGCGGTTCTCCTGCTTGTTGCACTGCAACATCATACCTTCTGCGACAATCGGCGCTTCGATTTCTTGGAACGGGCCCGTCCGGCCCTCAAGCCTCATGACCACGCTCAACCCCCGCACCCAACGCGCCTACACCTTGGGCGATTTCGACTTTGCGCTGCCTTCTGCGCTGATTGCCCAGCACCCCAGCGCCGAACGCAGCGCCTCGCGCTTGCTCGATGGCCGTCAGTCGCCCCCGGTGGATCGCATCTTCCGTGATCTGCCTGACCTACTGCAGCCGGGCGATCTGATGGTCTTCAACGACACCCAGGTTATCAAAGCCCGGCTGTTTGGCGAAAAGGCCAGCGGCGGCAAGGTGGAACTGCTGGTCGAGCGTGTGCTGCACGGCCCCGGCCACGAGGTGGTGGCGCACATGAAAGTGAGCAAGAAGCCGCCCATCGGGGCCACTTTGCACATGCACGCTGGCGGCAGCACCCAGAGCGCCTTCACCGCCACCTTGCTGGGCCGCTGGCCCGACGCGCAAGGTGCGCTGTTTCGTTTCGCCTTCAGCGACGAGCCGCACGCCCTCATGGCCGCCCACGGCCACGTGCCGCTGCCGCCCTACATCGAGCACGGCGACACCGAGGAGGACGAACGCCGCTACCAGACCGTGTTTGCCAAAAACCCGGGCGCTGTGGCGGCCCCCACTGCGGCGCTGCATTTCGACGAAGGCGTGCTGGCTGCGCTCGACGCACAGGGCGTGCAACGCGCCAGCGTCACGCTGCACGTGGGCGCGGGCACCTTCCAGCCCTGCAAGTCGGACAACATCGCCGAGCACGTGATGCACAGCGAGTGGTACCACATACCCGAAGCCACCCAGCAGGCCATCCGCGAGGCAAAAGCACGCGGCGGGCGTGTGCTGGCCGTCGGCACCACCAGCGTGCGCACGCTGGAGAGCTGGGCCCGCACCGGCGCGTCCAGCGGCGACACCGATATCTTCATCACGCCCGGCTTCGAGTTCCAGGTGGTGGACTTCCTGATCACGAACTTTCACCTGCCCAAAAGCACCTTGATGATGCTGGTCAGTGCCTTCGCGGGCTACGAGCCCATCATGGCGCTGTACCGGCACGCCATCGAGCAACGCTACCGCTTCTTCAGCTACGGCGACTCGATGCTGCTGCAGCGGGCCGGCCCCTAGCGCCCTCTGACCATGCTGCAATTCGATGTCCTGAACACCGACCCCGCCCGCGATGGCTATGCTGGCAGCCACGCCCGCCGCGGCAGGCTCACGCTCAACCACGGCGTGGTGCAGACGCCGATCTTCATGCCGGTGGGCACCTACGGCACGGTCAAAGGCGTGATGCCGCAGAGCCTGCACGACATGGGCGCACAGATCATCCTGGGCAACACCTTCCACCTGTGGATGCGCCCGGGGCTGGACATCATGCACAGCTTGGGTGGCCTGCACGGGTTCGAGCAGTGGCACAAACCCATCCTGACCGACTCCGGCGGCTTCCAGGTCTGGAGCCTGGGTGCCATGCGCAAAATCACCGAACAAGGGGTGTCCTTTGCCAGCCCGGTGAATGGCGACAAGCTGTTCATGTCGCCCGAAGTGAGCATACAGATCCAGACCACTTTGAACAGCGACATCGTGATGCAGCTCGACGAGTGTACGCCCTACTGGCAGGGGGAAAAAGGCTCAGGCCACATCACCACCGAGGCCGAAGCACGCCAGAGCATGGCCATGAGTCTGCGCTGGGCCGAGCGCTCCAAGGCCGCATTTGCACGCCTGCAAAACCCCAACGCCCTGTTCGGCATCGTGCAGGGCGGCATGTTCGAGCACCTGCGCCAGGAGTCGCTGGAGGCGCTGGTGGCGCTGGACTTCCCCGGCTACGCCATTGGCGGCGTGAGCGTGGGCGAACCCAAGGAGCTGATGCTGCAGATCATGGCGCACACGCCGCACCGCCTGCCCGCGCACAAACCGCGCTACCTGATGGGCGTGGGCACGCCGGAAGACCTGGTCGATGGCGTGGCCTGCGGCGTGGACATGTTCGACTGCGTGATGCCGACCCGCAACGCCCGCAACGGCACCATTTTCACCCGTTACGGCGACCTCAAACTCCGCAACGCCCGCCACAAGGCCGACTTGCAGCCGCTCGACACCACCTGCACCTGCTACGCCTGCGCGGGCAAGAGCGGTGTGAGTTGGGACGAAGGCGGGCGCGACGGTTTCAGCCGCGCCTACTTGCACCACCTGGACCGTTGTGGCGAAATGCTCGGCCCCATGCTCACCACCATCCACAACCTGCATTACTACCTGAACCTGATGCAGGAAGTGCGCGACGCGCTGGATGCGGGCACCTTTGGTGCCTTGCGGCAGCAGTTCCGGCGCGACCGCGCACGCGGGGTTTGATCTTCTTCAGGCTTCGCTCGCACCGGCGCGGGCTGGGAAGCTTTTGCCGATCGAACAGGGCCACCTTCTCTGAGCGCGCTGGCGCAGGGCCGGTGTCGGGCGTTCAGGCGCGCTTGGCCAGCACTTCAAAGGCGGGCAACGTCCGGCCTTCCAGCACTTCGAGGAAGGCACCCCCGCCGGTCGAGATGTAGTCCACATCGTCTTCGATGTGGAATTTCGCTATCGCAGCCAGCGTGTCGCCCCCGCCCGCGATGCTGAACGCTTCGGAATGGGCAATGGCGGAAGCCATCATCTTGGTGCCGCCCGCGAACTGGGGGATCTCGAACACGCCCACTGGGCCGTTCCAGACGATGGTGCCCGCGTGGGCAATGAGGTCGGCGAGCTTGGCCGAGGTCTTGGGGCCGACGTCGAGAATACGGTCGTGCGGGCCGACCTCATCGACCGCAATGCGGTTGGCGCGGGCCAGGGCCGATACCTCGTCGGCCACCACCACATCGACCGGCAGTGGCACCTCGGCCCCGCGCGCCTTCATGATGTCCATCACCTGCTGGGCCTCGCGCACCATTTCGGGTTCGGCCAGCGAGTCGCCGATGCGCTTGCCCGCCGCCAGCAAGAAGGTGTTGGCAATGCCGCCGCCCACGATCAACTGATCCACCCGCGACGCCAGCGTCTTGAGGATGCTCAGCTTGGTACTGACTTTGGAGCCGCCCACGATCGCCACCAGCGGGCGGCGCGGGTTTTCCAGTGCTTTGGTGATGGCGTCCATCTCGGCGGCCAGAAGCGGGCCAGCGCAGGCCACGGGCGCGGTTTCGGCAATACCGTAGGTGGTGGCTTCGGCCCGGTGGGCAGTGCCGAAGGCGTCATGCACGAAGATGTCGCACAGGGCACCCAGTTTGGCGGCCAATTCGGGCTGATTCTTCTTTTCGCCCTTGTTCAGGCGGCAGTTTTCCAGCAGCACCACTTCGCCCGGCTGCACGTCGAAGCCGCCGTCCACCCAGTCAGCAATCAGCGGCACTTCGCGGCCCAGCAGCTTGCCCAAGCGTCGGGCCACCGGAGCCAGCGTGTCCTCGGGTTTGAACTCGCCTTCGGTCGGGCGGCCCAAGTGGGAGGTGACCATCACCGCCGCGCCCGCACCCAGCGCCATCTGGATGGCTGGCAGCGAAGCGCGGATGCGTGTGTCTTCGGTGATGTTGCCTTGCTCGTCTTGCGGCACGTTGAGGTCGGCCCGGATGAAAACGCGTTTGCCAGTGGCCTGACCGCTGGCGCAGATGTGGGAGAAGCGCAGGAATTTCATGAGCGTCATTATTGCAGTTGTGCGGCCACGACTGGCGCAGAACCCGGCAGGGGGCACACTACCCGGCAGGCGGTGCGGCACCCAGCGATTAAACTCGTTGGTAGCATTTTCAAACATCTACGAGTGCCTTGATCCATGGACTGGATGCTGACCACCATTCTGATCGGTGCCGGGCTGATCGCCGTTTCGATTCTCACCAGTGTGGTGGCGTTCCGCTTCGGGGCACCGTTGCTGCTGGTGTTTCTGTGCATCGGCCTGGTAGCGGGCGATGGCGGCTTGGGCCTGCAGTTCGATGACGCCGAACTTGCTTACTTTCTGGGCAGCCTGGCGCTGGCCGTGATCCTGTTCGACTCAGGCTTTGGCACCCGCACCCAGACGCTGCGGCGAGCGGCAGCCCCGGCGTTCGTTTTGGCCACGGCGGGTGTGCTGCTGACGACCTTGCTGGTGGGTGTGGCGGCCCGTTTTCTTTTCGATCTGCCGTGGCTGTACGCGCTCCTGATGGGGGCCGTGATCAGCTCGACGGATGCGGCGGCGGTTTTTTTTCTGTTGCGCGCCGGTGGGGTGAAAATCTACAAGCGAGTGCGCTCCTTGCTGGAGGTGGAGTCCGGCTCGAACGACCCGATGGCCATCTTCCTGACCGTGCTGTTCATCGAGATGATCTTGGCCGACGAGTCCGGCGGTCTGGTCGCGGCGTTCCTGATCGGCTTTCTCTTTCAGATGGGGCTGGGGCTGCTGGGGGGCGTGGTGGGCGGCTTCCTGATCGTGGAAATCGTCAAGCGGATCAAGCTGGAGGAAGCCCTGTACCCGATTCTGGTGATGGCCTGCGCACTGTGCGTGTTTGCCATCACCGCTCAACTGGGGGGCAGCGGGTTCTTGGCCATTTATGTGGCGGGCATCGTGGCCGGCAACCGGCCCATGAAGGCGGCTGCGGCTTTGCGCCGCTATCAGCAGGGCATGACCTGGCTGGCCCAGATCGTCATGTTCCTGGTGCTGGGCTTGTTCGTCACGCCGTCGGCGTTCGGGCCGGTGTTGTTGCCGGCCCTGCTGCTGGGGCTGTTCCTGATCGTTGTCGCGCGCCCCTTGGCGGTGCTGCTCTGCCTGCTGCCTTTTCGGCTCGATCGGGCCACCATCACCTTCAGCTCCTGGGTCGGCCTGCGCGGTGCCGTCTCCATCTTGTTGGGTATTTTGCCCACCGTGATGGGGGTCGAAGATGCCGAGATTTTCATCAACGTGGCGTTCATCATGGTGCTGACTTCGCTGGTGGTGCAGGGCTGGACGATCCGGCCAGCGGCGCACTGGCTGCAGCTCATCGTCCCGTCGCTCTCGGGGCCACTGGAGCGGGTCGAGCTGGAGTTGCCGGGCCATCTGCCCCACGAATTGCTGGTTTACCGCGTGCTACCCAACAGCCCGTTGCTGGCGCGCGTGTCCAAATTGCCCGAGGCCGTTCACGTCGCATTGCTGCTGCGGCACGGTCAGACGCTGCCAGCCGACCGAGCATGGCCGCCGCAGCCGGACGATCTGGTGTACCTGTTTGCCGCGCCGGAGTGGGTGCCTGAGCTAGACCGGCTGTTTTCTCAGGCTCGCGTACCCGACGCCCACGATGCCGAAGCCTTGGGCGAATTTGCCCTCGATCCGCACGCCAGTCTGTCGGATGTGGCAGCCGTCTATGGCCTGACTGAACTGCCGGTGAGCGATCCTGCGCTCACGCTCGGTCAGTACATGTGTCAGCAACTCCAATCCCACCCCGTGGTCGGCGACCGCGTGCCCGTGGGGCAGTTTGAACTGGTGGTCAGGCGGGTGCATCGGGGTGAGACGATTGCCGATGTCGGCCTTGCGCTGGTCACACGGCAAGCCCGCAAAGCCCGCCCCTGAGCAATGCTATGTATGCAGCTCTTGTCCAACGTCGCGCCACTCTTGGTACAGAAGTCTCTCCACGTCAAGTATCGTCACACGATGCCCGCCAACCCGGCTACCGCTGCGCTCGACGGCTTCTTCACCAAGACCCCGCGCCGACAAAGCGCAAACGCCACCGCCCAATTGGCGTTTCGCACGCCACCCTGATCGGGCGGCGCTGTTCATCTGAGCTATACCCTACCGGGCAGTCCAGGGAAGCCCCGGAGGACGCCTTCGCCTCGGTGCCCCATCGCGATGACTGGTTCTGGATCGACGATCGGGGTTGCGGCGGCCGTAGCGCCCGGAATCGCCCGACAAGAAACCGGTGCGACGTTTTGTCGCAAAAGTATCGCAGCAATGTCACTTGACAAGCGGGGGGGGGGGCACGATAAAGTCGCAAAACATCAATAGCTGATTCACAGGGAGTGTCATGTCTTGGTATCGTTTCGCGCCGCGTACGACTGTAGGTACGACTGTAGGTGCGGCTGTGGCCCTTTGCGTGCTGTCCGCCCCGGCCCGGGCCGATCTGCCGCTCACCGTCGAAGACCTGATCACCGACCAGGGCAAGCTCAGGCTCGACCTGTCGGCCACCTACGCCAACAGCGAACGCTCGGGCGTCTCCACTGGCGAGCCCATCGTGGTGCAAACCGGCCCCACCGCCTTCGTTGCCCTGCCCGCACTGGTGGGCGAACGCCTCGTCAACAGCGACACCCTGGTCGGCAGCCTAGGCCTGCGCTACGGCCTCACCGCCAAGACCGAGCTGTATGCCCGCGCAAGCGTTCTTTCCAACAGCCAGCGCGCCAGCACCGTCGAAGGCACCAGCCGCAGCCGCGACAGCCGCTTTGCCGACGCCTGGGCCGGCGTCAACATCCAGTTCAAGAAGGACGACGACACGCCCGCCCTGCTGGGCTTTGCCGAAGTCGCCCTCGCCGAGCGGCATCGCCAGCGCACGGCACACTTCAAGTCCGCCCTGCTGGGCGTGACCACCTACCAGGCCATCGATCCGATCGTCTTCTCGCTCACGGGTGCCTACCGCTTCAACCAGACGCGCCGGGACGGCCCGCAGGACTATCGGCCCGGCAACCTGCTGCTGCTCAACCCTGCCGTGGGCTTTGCGGTCAACGACCGCGTGACGCTGACCACCGGCGTGCAATGGACGCGCCGCCAGGCCGACCGCCTGGACGGACAAGCCCAGGGCATGACCCGCACCGCCACCAACCTGCTGCTGGGCGTGGGCTACGGCATAGCCCGCGGCAACACGCTCAACCTCACCGCCAAGGCCAACGTCTCCGGAACAAGTGGCGCGGAGTTGCGGGCGAACTGGCTCTACACCTTGCGCTGACGATGCGCGGGCAAGCCGGGGCAGGGGGGGAAGAGGCAGAGAGCAAAAGAATGCGGCGGGCCGAAGGAAACAGCGGCCCGCCCAAGGTTTGGCGGTGTAGCAGCACTGCCAAAAGGTGCCTCGGGAGTTCAGCGAGGCTTGTTGTTGTATGGTTCAATCGGAAGGAGTTCATTATGCCAACTGAAACACACCGTTATTGCCCTGGCTGCGGCCGGGATGCTGTCGGCCAATGCCTGGGCCAGTGAAGCGGTCATCGAAGCGGTCGGTGCACAGCCGACCACGACGGCGGCCTTTTCTGACGCCGACATCCAGGCGATGTTCGAGCAGGAGGCGGGCCAGCCGATGCAACTGGCGGCGCTGTCGCAGCAGGAGATGCGGGAGACGGAGGGGGCTTGGATGAATTTTGCGATTGGAGGAGCAATTGGTTTTGGGGCACATGCTCTATCTCATGGTCGTAATATGACATTCCGTAGCGCAGCTATCGCAACTGGAACTGGTGCATTGACAGGTGGCGTTGGTGGCGCATTGATTCGAGCCTCTGGTGGCGGGTTTGCTGGCAATGTTGCGTGGCGCCCAAATATGCTGGCAACCAATTTTGGTGTGAGTCGAGTAAATAACCCATCACGTCGTTAATTGAAAAACCGCGACGGAGTACTACCTTCGCGGTTTTCTCTTGAAGGAGTGCGGCATGTTTGAAGGAATTGCTGGCGGCATTGCAGGAGCCATGCTGGAATACGCAGCTCAAAAAAAATGGGCGGCATGGAAGCTCTTTATCTATCCATTTTCAATTTTTTCAGGACTGGGCTTCATTGCGTTTCACTTCTTTTTTCCATGGGAATATGGCTTGTTGTTCGATGTTTTACGAGCCGCATCCTTTGGAATTTTTGCCGGACTGCTTATGCTAGGTTTCTACTATTTTAAGAAGCGCCAAAAGTGAGCATTAACAGGCCGTTGAAAAAGTGGCCATCAAAGCTACAGCGGTGCCGGTCACGGTAGAAATGCAATTCAATCCGTCCTTCGTGGGCAAGGTCAGTTTGAATATCGCATTGCAGGCAATACGGTTAATCTATTCGTGATAATTTACAAGAAGTATGGCCGATTCGAGTTTTTTTGGGGGAATGATCACTCGCCGATAGCACCAAAAAATGCGCCCCAAGAAATATGTATTGATGGCATAATTGCCGGCAGTACGATTGTAATTGATCAACGGTTTTTAGTATCTTAAATATAGTCAAATGGAGGCTTTATGAATTGTTATGGCATTACTGTAAAGGCCAAAGACGCAGTTGGTGAGCACTATGTCAATCATACGGTTTATGCTCAAGACCTTGAGCTTGCAGATCAATTGATTATTCAGCATTATCAAAAATCTGATGAAATCCTGATTGAGTTTGACCAAGCCGTTCAACTAGATGATATTCATGCAGAAGGCAGTCCTAGAATACTCGAAACACAGGGAAAGATTTATTTTGATCAAGTGTGAGGCAAGGAGGCTGTAAGATGTATGTTTTTGGTGTGACAGTTTTGGCAAAAGATTCTATTGGCCCTCATTACGCCAATCAAGTGGTTTATGCCTCTGACATCGTGATGGCTGAACATGTGATTATCGAACACTACAAACAATCGGATGAGGTCTTGATCGAGATCGATCAAGTGGTTGAATTGGAGGATGTCAAGGCTGATGGTACGCCAAGAGTACTCGATACAATAGCAAAAAACTACTTCGAAACCTCTGCATGACCTCGCAGCGTCTTCGATTATCGTTTTTCTCACGCAGTTTGACGGCGCTGGCAAAAAGACTCAAACACGATAGGAGCCGATAACCCCATGCTCAAACCCTCCCTCTCCCTCTTCCTCCTGCGCGAACTGCCCTTTTCGCGCTTCGACTACCCGCGCTGGCAAGCCGTGCTGGCCCTTACGCTCATGGGCCTGCTGCTGGGCCTTGACCCGAGCTTTCGCGCCGCGCCGCCCGACCTGCCTGCACCGCCGCTGTGGTTTGCCCTGCTGCTGGGCCTGATCACGACATGGCTGGGGTTTTTCATCATTCTCGGCATGCTCAGGTGGTGGCTCAAGCGCGGCACCCGCTGGACGGACAGGGCAATCTGTTCAACCTCATCGCCGCCTCGTGGTTCATCGCCAGCCTGCTCAGCGCGGGACTCATCGCGCTGGGCGTGCCGCCGCTCTTGACCCTGCCGCTGTGGCTGTACTCGGTATGGGTGGGGGCCAACGCCCTCTCGGGTGCCATCCCCAGAGCCAGCCTGGGCTACAGCATCGCCGGTATCGTCATCAGCCTGATTCCGGCCATGCTCGCCATCGGGGTGGTGTTCGTGGCGCTGGGCATCGCGCTGGCCATGCTCGGGGTCATTGCGCCGCCAGCAAGTGCGGGGCCGCAGAGCCTGGGCTGAGGACGACGCCGTGATCCCGCGCCTCATTGCGGCGGCTGCACTGGCCTTTGCACTGGCCGTTGCACCGGCCTTCACCAGCACCGCAGCGGCGGCGGACACAACCGGCGCTGTGAACACGACCGGTGCTGCGGGCGCGACCCCGACGCCCCGCGCCGAAGGCGTCCTCGTCGTCACCCACTCCGCGCACGGCCACATTCCCGTCAAGAGCTGGAAGACCCTGCGCGACGCGGGCATCGTCAAGCAGGACCTGGACCATTCCTGCGGCGCGTCGTCGCTGGCCACCTTGCTCAACAACCTCTACGGCCAGAACGTCACCGAAGAAGCCCTGCTCAAGGCCATGGACAAGGGCGATGGCCGGGCGAGCTTCGCGGACATGGCGCGCGCCTTGCCGCAGTTCGGTTTCCGGGCACAGGGTTTTGCGGCGAGCTGGGAGCAGCTTGTGCGGCTGAAGATGCCGGTCATCGTCTATGTCAAGCACCGCCGGGTCGATCATTTCAGCGTACTGCGCGGCATCGGCAATGACACCGTGTGGCTGGCCGACCCGAGCCTAGGCAGCCGCACCTACAGCCGCGCGCAGTTTCTGGCCATGTGGCAGACCCGCGACGATGCCGACGATGCGCTGGCTGGCAAGTTTCTGGCGGTGCTGCCCGCCAACCCGAGTATCGCTGCGCTCGACGGCTTCTTCACCAAGAGCCCGCGCCGAGGTAGCGCAAACGCCACCGCCCAATTGGAGGATCG
>DBAZ01000064.1 GCA_002291945.1 Tepidimonas sp. UBA997 | reverse complement strand
GCGTGCTGTGGTGCCGAGCAAGCCAGCGCCACGCCCCACGGCACCCACCCCCAGGAAGGGCCAAGCCACTGCGCTTTCTAAGTCCGCTGTGCCCCCTGCCCCCGCCGTCAAAGCCAAACCGGCCCCGCTGAAACCGCCCACACCCGTGCCGACTCCGGCGCTGGAAAGCCGACCCACCACACCCGCCAAAACGACCGCTACCCGCAAAGACCCCGCGTTGGGCAGCAACGACGATTGGACCTCTTTCTGAACGGATCGAACCCCAGCACGAACCGGCCCGCCTGCACGACACGCTGTCGCAGCGCTCGGGCTGCAGCGCCAGCTTGCCGCCCGCCTGAGCGGGTGTGTAAAAAAAGCTGCGAAGCACCTCGGGACAAGGGAGGAGGGAGGGAGGAGGAGAATCATCCCGAGGCGGTCTAGGCTTCGCAGCATCAGTAACCGTTCAAATTTGGTGTCCATCTTTTCGTGCAAGTTCCGGATGTCCCCCGCCTCCAGCCGGTCTTTTTTGCAACAAAATGTTGTCATCAACCCGTGTTAGAAATACAGCATGGAAAACCCACACGCCCACTCTGGCGATGACGTGATGGCGCAGTGGCGCAGTTCCCGCAGCGGACTCAGCGCCCAAGATGCCGCGCAGCGATTGCAGACCCACGGCCCCAACCGTTTGCCCACACCGCCCAAAGACGGCCTATTGACGCGCTTCTTCAGGCACTTCCACAATGTGCTGATTTACGTCCTGCTCGGGGCGGCAGGCATCACCGCCATGCTGGGGCGCTGGACCGACACCGGCGTGATTCTAGGGGTGGTGGTGATCAACTGCGTCATCGGCTTCATCCAGGAAGGCAAGGCCGAGGCAGCGCTGGAGAGCATTCGCAAGATGCTGTCGATACGCGCTCAGGCCAGGCGCGACGGCCAGTGGCTGGATGTGGATGCCGAGTCGCTGGTGCCGGGCGACGTGGTGCGGCTGCGCTCGGGCGACCGCGTGCCAGCCGACCTGCGGCTGCTGGAGGCCACCAACCTGCGGATCGAAGAAGCGGCGCTGACGGGCGAGTCCATGCCTGCCGACAAGCTGACGGCAGCGGTGGCCGATGATGCGCCCCTGGGCGACCGTTGCGGCATGGCGTATTCCGGCACGCTGGTGGTGATGGGCCGCGGCCTAGGCGTGGTGACGGCCACCGGCACACGTACCGAACTCGGGCGCATCAACCGCCTGATCGCCGAAGTGCAGACCTTGCAGACCCCGCTGACGCGGCAAATGGCGCGTTTCAGCAAGTTTTTGGCGGCGGTGATTGTCGGGCTGGCGGTGCTGATGTTCGTGATCGGTTACACCCTGCACGACTATCCGCTGAGCGAACTGTTTCTGGCGGCGATCAGCTTTGCGGTAGCCGTCATACCCGAAGGCCTGCCCGCCATCCTGACCAGCACGCTGGCGCTGGGGGTGCAGCGCATGGCACGCCGCAACGCCATCATCCGCAAGCTGCCAGCGGTCGAGACGCTGGGTTCGGTCACGGTGGTCTGTTCCGACAAAACCGGCACCCTGACCAAGAACGAAATGACGGCACGCCATGTGGTGACCCGGGGCGGGTTTTACGATGTCACGGGCACCGGCTACATCCCGCAGGGCGACATTACTCTGAACGGCCAGTTGGTGAGCTTGCAGCAACACCTGCAACTGCAGGCCTTGATCGAGGTGGTGGCGGTGGCCAACGACACCGAGGTGGCGCAGGACGCCGGGCAGTGGAAGGTGCTGGGCGAGCCAACCGAAGGCGCACTGCGCACGCTGGCCCACAAGGCGGGGTTCGACCCGTCCGGCCACGAGCGGCACGCGGCCATTCCTTTCGAGTCGGCCAACAAGTTCATGGCCACGCTCAACACCACGCCTGCCGGGGCGCGGCGCATTCTGCTCAAGGGGGCCCCCGACCGGCTGCTGGATCGCTGCCAGCACGAACTAGGCGCCGACGGGCAAATCCAGCCGCTGGAGCGTGCCTTCTGGGAAGCGCAGATCGAGCAGTTGAGCGGCCAAGGGCTGCGTGTGCTGGCCGCAGCCGCCCGCGAAACCCACCCCCAGCAGGGCGAACTAACCATGAGCGACCTGGACGTGGACATGGTTTTCCTCGGGCTGATCGGCATCATCGACCCGCCACGGCCCGAAGCCATTGCCGCCATCCGTTCCTGCCACCGGGCCGGTATCCGCGTCAAGATGATCACCGGCGACCACGCCGGCACCGCACGAGCCATCGGCATCGAGATGGGCCTGGGCAGCGCCGACAGCCTGAAGGTGGTCACGGGCACCGAGCTGGAAGCCGCCAACGACACCGAGCTGCAGCGCCTGGCGCAAACGGGCGACATTTTTGCGCGCACCAGCCCGGAACACAAATTGCGGCTGGTGCAGGCGCTGCAGGCCGGCGGCGAAGTGGTGGCCATGACGGGCGACGGCGTCAACGACGCCCCGGCGCTCAAGCGCGCCGATGTGGGGGTGGCCATGGGCATCAAGGGCACCGAAGCCAGCAAAGAGGCAGCCGAGATCGTGCTGGCCGACGACAACTTTTCCTCCATCGAGCACGCGATCGAGGAAGGCCGCACCATCTACGACAACCTGCGCAAATCCATCCTGTTCATTCTGCCCACCAACGGCGCACAGGGTTTGGTGATGCTGGGGGCCGTGGTGCTGGGAATCACCTTGCCTCTGGCACCGGTGCAGATCCTCTGGGTGAACATGATCGTTTCCGTCACCCTGGCGCTGTCGCTGGCCTTCGAGCCAGCCGAGCCGGGCGTGATGGATCGCCCGCCGCGGCGCTTGGGGGCTTCCCTCATGGGGTCGGTCATGCTCAGTCGCGTGGCGACGGTCTCGATCTTGGTTGGCGGGGCCAGCATGTTGACCTTCGAGTTCGAGCGCTGGATCGGGACGGAGCTCAACGCGGCCCGCACGGCAGCCGTGACCACGCTCGTGGTGGCGCAGGCGTTTTACCTGTTCAACAGCCGCTTCCTGGAGGCTTCGGCCTTGAACCGCCAGCACTGGTTTACCAACCGGGCGGTCTGGATTGCCGTCGGCATTCTGGTGTTGCTGCAACTGAGCTTCGTCTATCTGCCCTTCATGCAGAACTGGTTTGGCACCGCCCCCCTGGAGCTGCGGCACTGGATCGTGGCCATGGTGGTGGGTTTGGTCGTGTTCCTGGTGATCGAGGCGCAAAAGGCGGCGCTGCGCAAGGGCTCTCGCCGCGCATGACGCAGGCCCACGGGGTGGCCGATACACTGGCCCGATGCCGCCCCATGCATCGACTGCCCCCTGCCTGACCGTCACCGGACTGGCCAAGTGCTATCCGCCCGCGACGGTGTTCCAGGGCGTGTCCCTGACCCTCCAGCCGGGGGAATGCGTCGCGGTGCTGGGTGAGTCCGGGGTGGGGAAATCGACCCTGCTCAACTGTCTGGCTGGGCTGGACGTGGCCGACGAGGGCAGCGTCACCCTGGCGGGCCGATCCTGGGCAACCATGAACGACGCGCAAGCCGCTGCCTGGCGGCGCCAGCACCTGGGTTTTGTGTTCCAGGCCTTTCACGTGCTGCCGCACCTCACCCTGGCACAGAATGTGGGCTTGCCGCTGATGCTGCTGGGCCGGCCCGACGCCGATCGGGCCTAGACCCTGCTGAACGCCGTGGGCCTGAACGGGATGGGTGAACGCCTGCCCCAAACCCTTTCGGGCGGGCAACTGCAGCGGGTGGCGATTGCGCGTGCGCTGGTCCATCGGCCGAGCCTGATCCTGGCTGACGAACCCACCGGCAACCTGGACCCGCGTACCGCCGAACAGGTGCTGGCCTTGCTCAAAGCCCAGTGCAGCCAGTACGCAGCCGCGCTGGTCCTGGTGACCCATTCCCCCACCGTGGCCGACCAGGCCGATCGACGCTTGTTGCTGACCCCGCACGGGGTTCGTGTGCAGCCGTGACCCGCCCCCTGCTGAAGCCCCTGCAGCGCCTCTGGGTGCTGTGGTGGACGCTGTCCTGGCCCGAGGTCCGCCTGCACCCCTGGCGGCATGGTGTGGCGGTGCCGGCCGTGATGCTCGGGGTGGGGCTGGCCTTGTCGGTGCATTGGATCAATGCGTCGGCGCTGGCCGAATTCTCGTCCGCGGTTCGCGCGGCCAATGGCGAGCCAGACGCCTTGAGCATGGCCGCCGTGCACGCGGGGCTGATGCCCCGGCTCAGCGACACCGCCGACCGGCTGGACCTCTTGGGCGCCGATACCGTGTTCCTGAATCCGGCGGCGCAAGCCCTGCTGGATGCTTCAATCGTCGAGATGCAGGTCGGCTGGGAGCCGTCACGTTTGCGGGTTGCCGGAACGGTCGGTCTGGCGGGCAGCCCGTTGCTGGTGATGGACGTGGGGGCCCTGCAGCACCTGCTGGGACAACCTGAACACATCACGCGGGTGGATTTGCGTCTGCAGCCCGGTGCGGACGCCAGGGGCTTGCTGGCGCAGTGGCAAACCCACCCCGTCGTGGACGCCCGCTGGGAACCGCAAGCCCTGCTGCTGCAAGGCGAAGCGGGCTGGTCGCGCAAAGGGCCGGAGCCGACCCAGGCCAGTTTGTATTACACCCAGCCGCAACTGGCGGTGGAGGGCACGGTGCGCATCAAGGGCCAGCAGCGGCGGGTCAGGGGGCGGGCCTGGCTGGATCATGAATGGAGCGAAGCTCTGCTGCACCCCGAGGCGGTGGGCTGGGACTGGACGGGCATGAATCTGCTCGACGGCGGTGCCCTGACGGCGTTTCGCCTGCGCCGGGCCGACGGTTCGACCTTGTGGACGGGGGGATCCTACCGGCCGGCGCATGCAGCGCAGAGCATGTCCCCACCCCTGGTTTTCGGGCCTGATGCGGTCGTCTTCACGCCCTTGCGCCACTGGTTCAGTCCGGTCACGCAGATCCGCTACCCGGTGGACTGGCGCATCGATACCCCGGCCGGCGGCTTTGAGCTGCGAACCTTGCTTGACGCCCAGGAGTTAGACAGCCGGGCCACCACGGGGGCCATCTACTGGGAAGGTCTGAGCCATCTGCACCGGCTGGGCCGTTCCGATGTGGTCGGGCGGGGGTATCTGGAAATGACGGGCTATGGCGAGCGCATCCGCCTAGGTTGAGTCAGGCTGACACTTTCGACGTTTGCGAGTTGGCGAAATTCCAAATATTTGCAATAATCTAGGGTTTCCTCGAAAATTTTCGAAATTCAGTCATCATGAAACGCACCTTCCAACCTTCCAAGATTCGCCGCGCCCGAACCCATGGCTTTTTGGTCCGCATGAAAACCCGTGGCGGTCGTGCTGTGCTCAATGCACGTCGCGCCAAGGGCCGCAAGCGCCTAGGCGTCTGAGTGTGCTGGCAGGGGCTGCGGGAACTGCTGGGGCGGGCTGATGGCTTTGGCCGACCTGCAGCGCATCCGGCACCGTGCCCAATTCGACGCCGTGCTGTCGAAGCCGCCCGCCACCAAAACCATGCACTTTGCGCTGCACCTCCTGCCCAACGACCCGAGCGGGGCGTTCCATGACGTGTTCCCGGTCGGCGACCGCTGGCTGGGTGCCATGGTGCCCAAGCGCTGGGCCAAGCGCGCAGCGACCCGCAATCTGATTCGCCGTCACATATACGAATCTGGCCGCATGGCGCTCGATGGTCTGCCGACCGGGGCGCTGGTGGTTCGCCTGCGCAGCGGCTACTCGCGCGAGCAGTTCCCCAGTGCGCAGTCGCTGGCCCTCAAGCGTGCGCTGCGGCAGGAGTTGCAGCAACTGCTAGCAGGAGTGCGCCGTGCGTGACTGGCCGCGCCAACTGCTGCTGGGTATCGTCAAGGCCTACCGCCTGCTGCTCAGCCCTTGGCTGGGTTGCGGCTGCCGGTTTGAGCCGACCTGCTCGGCGTACTCGCTGCAGGCCCTCGAACGACACGGTGCCGCACGCGGCAGTTATCTGACGCTGCGGCGTCTGGCCCGTTGCCACCCTTGGTGCGACGGCGGCTGCGATCCGGTGCCTGCTCAGTGGCGTGGCCTGTTTTCCTCTCTCGTCTCCGATACATCCGAAAAGAAACCGTCATGAGCGATATCCGCCGTTCCATCCTCTGGGTGATACTGGGTTTCTCGCTGGTTCTGCTGTGGGACCAGTGGCAGATCTACAACGATAGGCCCGCCACCTTCTTCCCATCGAGTTCTCCGCAACAGCCGGCCGCCGAAGCGGCCCCCGATACGGCGACTGCGGCGGGGGCGGCTGGGGCGGTGGCGACCCCGGCAGCCACGCTGGATGCAGCGGTGCCTGCGGCCAGCGTCATCGGCGCGGCACCAGAGGCCTTGACCCCGCCCGCCGAGGCACCGGTCGTTGCGCGCCAGACGCACGTCATCACCACCGACGTGCTCGAACTGACCTTCGACTCTGAAGGCGGCACGCTGGTCGGGGCCACGCTGCTGAATCACTTTGCCCAGATCGGCCGGGCTTTGCGCGACGACCAGTCACAACTGACGCTGCTCACGCAGCAAAGCGGCCGCGTTTACGTGGCCCAGACGGGTCTGATCGGCGGCGACTTCCCCAACCACCAGACGCCCATGCGCCTGGTTTCAAGCGATCACAGTCTGGCCGACGGGCAAGACGAACTGACGGTGCGCTTCGAGTCCGAAGCGGTGCATGGTGTGGTGTTGGCCAAGGAATACTTGCTCCGGCGCGGGGTTTACGACATCCGTGTGCGGCACGAAGTCCTCAACCAGAGTGATCGCGCCATCACCCCCAAGGTGTATTTCCAGTTGGTGCGTGACAGCCAGCCGGTGACCAGCGACACGCCGTTTTTCTACACCTTCACCGGGCCTGTGGTGTTCAGCCAGGAAAGCAAATTCCAGAAGGTCAGCTTCGAGGACGTGGACAACAACCGCGCCGAGTTCCAGCGCACCGCCAACAACGGCTATGTGGCGATGGTCCAGCATTACTTCGTGAGCGCCTGGATACTGGCCGACGGCATGGAGCGCGAGAACTTCGTGCGTCGCATCGGCAACCTGTACGCCACCGGCAAGATCACCCCGATGGAGACGCTGGTGCCGGGCGCATCGCGCACGCTCGACTCCACCTTGTTCGTCGGCCCGCAGTACGAGACGGCCCTGGCGGCGCTGGCCCCCGGCTTCGACCTCGTCAAAGACTACGGCTGGCTGACCATCCTGGCCAAGCCGCTGTACTGGTTGCTGGAAAAAATCCACAGCGTCGTGGGCAACTGGGGCTGGGCCATCGTGCTGCTGGTGGTGCTGATCAAGGCCGCTTTCTACTGGCTCAATGCCAGCGCCTACCGCAGCATGGCCAAGATGAAGGCGGTCAACCCGCGCATCATGGAAATGCGCGAACGCCTCAAGAGCAACCCGCAGCAGATGCAACAAGAGATGATGAAGATCTACCGCGAGGAAAAGGTCAATCCGCTGGGCGGCTGCTTTCCCATCCTGATCCAGATTCCGGTCTTCATTGCCCTGTACTGGGTGCTGATGTCGAGCGTGGAAATGCGCAACTCGCCCTGGATCGGCTGGATCACCGACCTGTCCACGCCCGACCCGTTCTTCATTCTGCCGCTGATCATGGCGATCACGACCATCCTGCAGACTGCGCTCAACCCGCTGCCGCCTGACCCGCTGCAGGCCAAGCTGATGTGGGCGATGCCGGTGATTTTCAGCGTGATGTTCTTCTTCTTCCCGGCCGGCCTGGTACTGTACTGGATCACCAACAACATCCTGACCATTGCGCAGCAGGCCTACATCAACAACAAGATGGGCGTGCCGTTGAAGTTCAGCATGCCGGACTTCAAGTCCAAATGATGTCCAGGGCCGCGTCAGCGGCCTTGGTCGCGTAGCTTGCCCCTACCCTTGCCCCGCCATCACGATCCGATCGTCGCCATCGCCACCGCCCCAGGGCGTGGCGCAGTGGGCATCGTCCGGGTATCGGGTCGTGGGCTGGGCCGCTTGATCGAGGCCTTGTGCGGGCGAGCACTCAAGCCGCGCGAGGCCACCTATCTACCCTTTCGCGATGCCCTCGGCCAGCCGATCGACCACGGCTTGGCGCTGTACTTTGCGGCACCGCACTCCTATACCGGCGAAGACGTGCTGGAACTGCAGGCGCACGGGGGGCCGGTGGTGCTGCAACTGCTGCTGGCACGCTGTCTGGCCGCCGGGGCCGAGCTGTGCCCGGCCACCGGGCAGGGCCGACTGCCGGGCTTGCGGCTGGCCCAGCCGGGCGAGTTCACCGAACGGGCCTTTCTGAACGACAAGATCGACCTTGCGCAGGCCGAAGCCATTGCCGACCTGATCGACGCCAGCACCGAAGCCGCGGCCCGCAGCGCC
>DBAZ01000033.1 GCA_002291945.1 Tepidimonas sp. UBA997 | reverse complement strand
CCGAGCTTGCGGTGGTCGCGCTTCTCGGCTTCTTCCAGCAGCGTGAGGTGGTTTTGCAGTTCGTCCTTGGTGGCCCAGGCGGTGCCGTAGATGCGCTGCAGCATCTCGTTGCGGTGGTCGCCGCGCCAGTAGGCACCTGCCACCTTCATGAGCTTGAAATGCTTGAGCTTGCCGGTGCTGGGCACGTGGGGGCCGCGACAGAGGTCTTCAAAGCCGCCTTCACGATACAGGGACACGTCTTCATGGCTCGGGATGCTGGCAACAATCTCGGCCTTGTAGTGCTCGCCCAAGCCTTTGAAGTAGGCAACCGCTGCGTCGCGCGGCAGCACGCGGCGCTGTACCGGCTCGTCCTTGGCGGCCAATTCGGCCATCTTTTGTTCGATGGCGGCCAAGTCCTCGGGCGTGAAGGGGCGTTTGTAGGAAAAATCGTAGTAAAAGCCGTGCTCGATCACCGGGCCGATGGTCACCTGCGCCTCGGGGAACAGTTCCTTGACGGCATAAGCCAGCAGGTGAGCGGTGGAGTGGCGGATCATCTCCAGGCCTTCGGCGTCCTTGGCGGTGACGATGGCCAGGCTGGCGTCCTGGGTGAGGGTGTAGGACGTGTCCACGAGCCGACCATCGACCTTGCCGCCCAGGGCAGCCTTGGCCAGGCCCGTACCTATCGACAGCGCGACATCGGCCACCGTGACCGAGCCGGGAAACTGGCGTTGGGAGCCGTCGGGGAGCGTGATATTGGGCATGGGCAGATGCAGAAAAACGAAACGCGGCTCAGGGCCGCAAGCTGCATTTTCCCATAAAAAACCCCGGGCTGGCCCGGGCACCCTGTTGCACGCCGTGTCTCTGTGACACGCTCGATGCGCAGAAACCCTGGACTCAGCGCAGAAAGTGCTCGCGGTAATAAGCCAGTTCGTCGATGGACTCGTGCACGTCGGCGAGGGCCGTGTGGCGCTGCTGTTTTTTGAAGGCAGCATAAATTTCAGGTCTCCAGCGCTTGGCAAGCTCCTTCAGGGTGCTGACGTCCAGGTTGCGATAATGCAGGTAATCTTCCAGCTTGGGCATGTACTTGACCAAAAAGCGCCGATCCTGGCCGATGGTGTTCCCGCACAAAGGTGAGCCGTTTTTGGGCACATAGCGCCTGATGAACTCCAGCACTTCCTGTTCAGCTTGTGCCTCGGTCATTGTGCTGGCCTTGACCTTGTCGATCAAGCCGCTTTTACCGTGAGTGCCCTTGTTCCAGTTGTCCATGGCCTCGAGCACTGCGGCGGACTGGTGCATCACGAGCACGGGGCCTTCCACACGCGGGGTGAGCTGTGGGCCCGTGATCACCACGGCAATTTCGAGCAAGCGCTCCTTTTCAGGGTCCAGCCCGCTCATTTCGCAGTCCAGCCAGACCAGGTTCTGGTCGCTTTTGTGCAACAGCTCGGCTGTAGGGTTCGGCTCCCCCGAACGGGTATCAGTGGCATCCATCAGCCGTATTTTCGCCGATTACGTGCGCAGCTTTTCGGCATTGGCTAGACTTCACTCATGAATAACGCATTGCAACTCTATGAATCGATCTGGGGACTGATTTTTGCTGCCCTGCTTCTGGTGGGTCTAGCCGCACGTTTCTGGCTGGCCAGCCGCCAGATTCGCCACGTAGCGACGCACCGGCATGCGGTCCCCACCCCTTTTGATCAGACCATTTCGCTTCCTGCGCACCAGAAAGCGGCCGACTACACCGTCGCCAAACTGCGCGTGGGTTTGGTGGATGCGGCGCTGGCCGCTGCCATCCTAGTCGGCTGGACCCTCATGGGGGGATTGCATCTGCTCAACCAGTGGCTCATGGGGTGGATGGGCCAGGGCATGCACCAGCAACTGGCCCTGTTGGTGGCCTTTGCTACCGTTGGGGGCTTGCTGGAGCTGCCTGTGGCGTGGTATCGGATTTTCCGCCTGGAACAACGTTTTGGCTTCAACCGCATGACGCCCAGGCTTTGGCTCATGGACGGTCTGAAAGGCGTCGGCGTGGGACTGGTGATCGGCCTGCCGGTAGCGGCGCTGGTGATGTGGCTGATGGACTCGGCCGGTGCCTACTGGTGGCTGTGGGCCTGGGCCGCCTGGATGGGCTTCAACCTGTTGTTGCTGGTGCTCTACCCGACCGTGATTGCGCCGCTGTTCAATCAGTTCAAACCGCTCGATGATGAGGCCCTGAAAACACGTATTCAGCAGTTGATGCAGCGCTGCGGCTTCAGCGCCAAAGGCCTGTTCGTGATGGATGGTAGCAAGCGCAGCGCCCACGCCAACGCCTACTTCACCGGCTTTGGGCCCGCCAAGCGCGTGGTGTTCTTTGACACCCTGCTTCAGCAACTCTCACCGGCTGAAATCGACGCCGTCCTGGCCCATGAACTGGGGCATTTCCGCCATCGGCACATCATCAAGCGGATCGGTCTGATGTGCGTCATCAGTCTTGTCGGGTTTGCCTTGCTGGGCTGGCTGTCCGCTCAGGTGTGGTTTTACGCCGGGCTGGGGGTCACCCCCAACTTCACAGGTTCCAACAGTGCTCTGGCGCTGATCCTGTTTCTGAGTGTGGTGCCCCTGGCCACCTTTTTCATCACCCCGCTCATGAGCCTATTGTCGCGCCAGCACGAGTTTGAGGCCGACGCCTTTGCCATGGCCCACGCCGATGGCAAAGACCTCGCGAGCGCCTTGCTCAAACTCTACCAGGACAACGCCAGCACGCTCACCCCGGACCCGCTGTACGTGAAGTTCTACTATTCGCATCCGCCAGCCAGCGAGCGCCTGGCTCGCATGCCTGTATGACGCAGTACGGACGCGTCGTCGCGACCCATGGGCGCCACGTGTGGGTAGAGGACGAACACGGTCAGTTGCAACTCTGCCACCCCCGCGGAAAGAAGAATCTGGCGGTGGTGGGCGACCAGGTGCAGTGGCTACCCTCGGGCGATGAAGGCACGGTCGAGTCGATCGTTCCCCGCCACAACCTGTTGTACCGTCAGGACGAGACAAGAACCAAGTCGTTTGCCGCCAACCTGGATCAGGTGCTGATCTTGCTGGCCGCCGAGCCTGTATTTTCGGAAAGCCAGCTCAACCGGGCACTGATCGCGGCGCAGGCAGCGGGTATTCGGGCGTTCGTGGTACTCAACAAGCAAGACCTGCCTGAGCCTTTTGCGGCGGGCTGGGAGCGTCTGAGTCCGTATCGGGCGATGGGCTTGCCGGTACTGGCGCTGAGCCTCAACAGCAGCGAAGGGCTCGTCGCCCTGAAGGAGCAACTCACAGGCCGTATTACCTTTGTGCTGGGCCCGTCGGGTGCGGGGAAAAGCACGCTGGTCAATCATTTACTGCCCGATGCTGGTGCCGCCACCGCCTCGATTTCGAAGGCCCTGAATTCAGGCCGTCACACCACGACCAGTACGCGCTGGTACTGGCTGGATGACCAGCGTCAGGCAGCGATCATTGATTCGCCGGGCTTTCAGGAGTTTGGGCTTCAGCACATCAAAGCCATGCAGTTGGCGCACCTCATGCCGGACCTGGCCACGCACCTGGGGCAATGTCGGTTTTACAACTGCACCCACCTGCATGAACCCGGTTGCGGTGTGCGCGCCGCTGTGGGGCAGTCCCTCAGCGAGCACAGGTACAAGCTCTACACCGATCTGTTTGCCGAGTTGTCGGCGCCGCCGCGCTACTGAGCGCACCACTCAGATCAGTCGCACGATCATGGCCAGGGCCAGCAGAACGAGCCAGAACACCACACTGCGCCACACCAGCCCGACCACACCTGCCAAATGAACCAACTGCGGCGAATCCAGCCCGCTGGACAACGATGCATTCAAGAACCGAAGATTCATGGCGCCGGCAGTCGCCGCCAGAAGCAGTTGATCGTTGTCGGCGGACGGTCCTTCCTGTCGCCAGTTGGCAATCGCTTCTTCAAAGTGTCCCACCACGGCAAAAAACAGCGCCGTCACCCGGACCGGCACAAAATCGATCCAACGCCAGGCCCTACGCGCGGCTTGATTCGACGCATGCTCGGGCAGGCCCGGCACGGCTTGCGTCCAGCGCCTGGACACATGCTCGGCCAACCGATAAGCCACCGCGCCTGCCGGACCCAAACCCAACGCCGCACAAGCCACAAAACAGGCCAGTACACCAAACACATGCCGATGCGCTGAAATGACGGAATAATCAATCACCTGACGCAAAAAAGCCTCCCGGCTTGAGGCGGTGATGTCGGCGTTCTTCCACTGGGCCAGGGCCGTGCGAGCACCCTCCTCATCGCCCGATTCGAGCGCCACACGAATGGCCGTGAAGTGATGACTGAACTGCCGGAAACCCAGCGTCAGGTACAGGGCCAGCACCAGCCAGGCAAAACCCAGCAACGGGTGCAAGGCAGAAAGCAGCCAGAACACCACGGCGGACGCCAGCGTCGGCAGCAGCACGGCGAGGCCCCAGGCCAGCCAGCCGTGGGACATATGACCCGCATCGAGGGCTTGCTGCGCCCATCGGGACCACGCGCGCAAGCCCGAATGGGCCGGGTTGTTGCGCGACACGGGTCGGGCTTGTTCCAGCATCAAGGCGAGCAAAATCGCAAAAAAGCTCATGGCGGCATCATAGCGGCGTCAAGCCCCTGTCCAGAACGAAGCCGCACAGAAAAACCCTAGGCTGCATCAGGCAATCAGCAGGCGGTAGAGGTTCCGCAGCATCCCCGCTGTGACCCCCCAGATGTATCGCTCCGCCCCCCCATCGTAGTAAGGCATGGAGTACCACTGCCGGTGTCGCCCCTCCCACCACGCCTCATGTCGCCGGTGGTGCGCCGGATTCATCAGGTAAGCCAGCGGTACCTCAAAGATTTCAGCCACCTCCTGGGGGTTGGGCTGCACCGGCACATCCGGCGACACCAAACCGACCACGGGCGTCACCACAAACGAGGACCCCGTGGCATAGTCCGGCAACTGACCCAGAATCTCCACACCATCAGGACTCAGGCCCACCTCTTCCCAGGCTTCGCGCAACGCCGTCGCCGTCGGGCTGGCATCTGCACGGTCGACCTTCCCACCCGGAAAAGCGATCTGACTGGCATGCGTAGGCAAATGTGAGGTGCGCTGTGTCAGCAGCACCGTCGGTGATTCACGCAACACCAAACCCACGAGCACGGCAGCGGGAGTCGGCTGTCGGGCCTCCCAGGGAGTCTCCTGGCGGATTTCAGGCGTCCACGGCGGTGGGCTCGCAAAGCGTTGACGCAACTCAACCGGTGTCAACCGGTCACCCGCCACGGCAGGCAGATGGAAGTCCACCCCTGAAATCGGCACCTGACGCGGATCCATCCTATTGGCTCGGTTATATTGTTGGTCTGTATTGTGCACAGACACAGACAACAGGGAGTATGCAGATGAAAAAAACCATGGCCCAATGGGCGGCGACCATTGCCTTGTGCGCCACTTTGGGGCTGGGTCACGCCAACGCGGCTGTCGAAGCGAACCGGGCAAGCCCGGAAGACCTGATGGCCATCAAAGGGATCGGTCCGACCACCAGTCAACGCATCATGGAGGCCCGATCCCGTCAACCCTTTGCCCACTGGAACGACTTCATCGAGCGCGTGCGGGGCATCGGCCCGACCCGCGCAGCACGCCTGTCGGAGCAGGGGCTCAGAGTGAACGGGCAACCCTTTGCAGCCGAGGCCAACGGGCTGTATCAGCGGCCTAATCCGCAACCGCTTTGGGTGCCGATGCGCTAGTGTTCTGTCGCGTTCATTGTTGGCACTCAACTTGCGTGCCAACGCGGTATCTTGGGAACGGAGATACTGCCATGAGACGAGGAAAGCCGAAGGTTGAATGGCTGCTGACGGATGATGAGCGCTCGCAACTTCAGTCGTCACTCCTGAAATATTCGTTTCATGCGGCGAGCCAGCCGCCACAAGGCGGCTTTTTTGTGCCTTTCGCTATCTCGGTCGCTCCAGCTAGAGCAAGCGAAGCAGCAAACCGACGGCCCGCAAACCCGCGCCAACACACGACTTCGGGCCTTGAATGCTCAAGAGGACAACAGAGAACAGAGAGAGAAAAACGGCGAAATGCGCACCGGAAACTGCAAATTCCGGAGGGGCGTGCTCAAGAGGCCAAGGCTGGAAACCGCGCCAACACTGGCGTTTCGGGCAAAAAAAAGGCTCTGTCACCTAATC
>DBAZ01000060.1 GCA_002291945.1 Tepidimonas sp. UBA997 | reverse complement strand
AACAGCAGATCCTGGAATTCCTTGCGATTGAAGGCGCGCAGGCTGTCCAGCACCTCTTTCAACCGTTTGGCATCGCCCCAATCGGAGGCCTTGGGGATTTCGTTGATGGCCACGAACTCGCCCGGCGTGCGCGCCACCAGTTTGAACACGGCGGTGTGGCGCTGGTTGGTGGCGATGAAGATTTCGCAGCCGGAGGCCACGGTGTAGGACGCCGCCTGGTAGTAGTCGCGCTCCTGAATCTCGATGGTGTCGGTCTTGCATTCGACGACGAGCACAGGGAAACGCTTGGCCGTGCGGTCGTCCAAGGACTGCCAGATAACGATGTCGGCACGCGGGCTGCGATGGCCGTGCTGGGTGCGTTGCTCCTGATCCATCTGCTCCAGCGTGTAGCCGTAGTGCTCGACCAGCGTGCGAATGAATTTCTGGCGCACGACTTCCTCAGGCTTGGCGCTGACGTCGCGCCATTCCTTGCGCAGGGGAATCCACAGCCAATGGCCTTCTTGGTGCAGCGCATCCGGCACCGGTGGAAACGGCAGGCTGGGTGTGTGGGTGGGTTTCTTGGTCTTGGCCATGTCGTCGTTCCCGTTCAATCCGGTTTCTTTTCTTCATCCGCACCACCGGCGCGCACCCAGTCGTCCACCTCGGACACCTTGAACTTCCACAAGCGTCCCACGCGGTGCGCTGGCAGGTGCTTGCGGTCGATCCAGCGGTAGATGGAATCGCGTTTGACGCCCAAGTGTTCGGCGATCTGTTCGACGGATACCCAAGGCTCGGTCACGGCATGCTCCAGTGGCAGGAAATTGGATGGCACAAAATCGCATCCAATCGCAAAGACTCGAATCTAACAGGGAATCTCTGTACCGACCACGAAACGCTTGGCTTTCGGGCCAAACAGCGCGTTCATCGAGCTCCACATCACCATCCTTCAAGGAAGCGCTCGATGACCGCAGCCGTATTGACCCCGACCGAGCACGCCATCCTCTCCCACGCCCTCGACCACGCCGATGGGCGCGTCGAATGGTTCCCATCCAACATCCACGGCGGCGCGCGCCAAAAGGTGCTGGCGGGCTTCGCCAAACGTGGGCTCATCGGGCAGCTTGGCACGCGGTGGAGGGTCATTGCCGCAGGCTACGAAGCGCTTGGCGTCCCGCGTCCCGCCTTCGGCAAGAAGCGCATGGGCCAGCTCAAGGCCAAGCTCGACCAGATCATCGCCAATGCCGAAAAGGCTCACTGAACGATGCGGAACTTGAAGCCCCCAGCCCCCAGCCCCGATCACTTGATCAACGCAAGCGCCTCGCGGAACCGGGGGTGTTCGCAGTGCTCCAGCCATTCAAATGCCACCATTTCGCTGGTCACGAGTTCGACCCCGTTACCGGCCAGCCGGTCCAACGCGGCGTCGCGGTCGCGCTCCTTGCGCGAGCCGCAAGCGTCGGTCACGACCCAGACATCGAATTCGTGCTCCAGCAGGCCCAGCGCCGTTTGCAGCAGGCAGACATGGGCTTCGCAGCCAGCCACGACCACGGTCTGACGCCCTCCCGGCGCGGTGGCGGCGGGTTTCTGCAGATGCTTGGGCAGGCTGCGGGCGTTGCCTGCGGGCTTCACCGGAGGTCGCAAGGCATCGAGCAGATCGGATGCACAGGCATTGAAGTGCATTTTGGCAAACGTCTTGTGGCACAAGGCGCGGATGGCTGCGCTGTTGGGGCCGAGCTTGGAAGGATTTTGCTCGGTGCCCCAGACCGGAATGTCCAGCAACCGTGCCATCTTGGCGAGGAAGACGGCGCGCTCGGCGACTTCCGAGCCGCCGACCATGGCCGGCATCAGTCTTTCCTGATAGTCCACCAGCACCAACTGGCAATCATCCGCGCTCAACATCATGACCCGATCTCCTGTTCTGAAACGACGCCAAAAACTCAGAATACGTCATTGACTTGACATGAGTTTCGATTTATCTTCCAGCCTATGAAGCCTTTCAGCCCGACTTCAGCCAGCCTTCGCCTTGCCATTTTGGCCTGCTTCTGTGCCATTGTGCCTGCAGTCATGGCCGAACCGGCCGAACCAACCGATCCGCTGGCCAGTTTTCTGCAAGAAAATGGTTGGGCTGCACCGACGCCGCCAACAACCGTCTTCCAGCCATTGCCCGCGCTCTCGGCCTTGGTGGTGCATAGCATGGGTTTTCTGGGGGTGCCTTACCAGTTGGGCGGCAGCAGTTTTGCCGAGGGGTTCGACTGCAGCGGCTTTGTGCAAGCCGCGTTCCAGCAAAGTCTGGGGGTTCGCCTGCCGCGCCGGGCGGTAGAGCAAGCCCACGCTACGCAGCGCATCGTTCGCGAACAACTGGTGCCGGGCGATCTGGTTTTCTTCAACACGCTGGGCCGCCGCTACAGCCATGTCGGGATTTACATCGGTGCCAGCCGCTTCATCCACTCGCCACGCAGCGGGGCCAATGTGCGCCTGGAAGACATGCGCCAGAGCTACTGGCGCACCCGGTTCACCGGCGCACGCCGCGTGGTGCCGCAAGACGCCACCTTGGCGACGCTCACGGCCAGCCGATAAGTGTGGTGGCTAATGGTGGCTAATGGTGGCTAATGGTGGCTAATGGGGGTTAGTCGGGCCAGCGGCCGACTAGCGGGGCTAGCCTGCTGCCACAGCAGACCAGCTCAAGCCCAAGCCTCGCGCTCAGGTCGTCGCAGCAGCAGCTTTCCTCAGGATCAGGTACAGATCGTCCTTGAGCAGCAGCTTTTCCTTTTTCAGGGTTTCGATTTCTTCGTGGGTGCCCGGCGTGATGCGGGCTTCCATGTTCTTGATCTTCTGATCCAGTTCGTTGTGCTTGTCGAACAGCCGCGTGAAATGGTGGTCATGGCCTTTGAGCTGGGTGATCAGATCGCGATACTCTGGAAACATGGGAACTCCTGTAAAACAACCCCTCTACTTTACCCGAACTGGGTGCTGCCGCCGCACCCCAACTGCGCGGCCTGATCGGCCTGAGCGGGGCCTGTACGGCCTTTGACCTGACGCACGCTTCACGCCATCTCTACGCCATCTCTACGCCATCTTCACGCAATCGGCAAAGTACTGCTTGCGGCCATCCAGCCCCTCCTCCACCACCAGACCGTGGATGTCGGTCTCGAAGCCGGGGCATTGCTGGTTGAATTCGCGTGAGAACTTCAGGTAGTCCACGATCTTGCGGTTGAACACCTCACCCGGAATCAGCAGCGGAATGCCGGGCGGATACGGCGTGATGAGCGAGGTGGTGACGCGACCCTCCAGCTCATCGACCGGCACCCGTTCGGTGTTGCGATGCGCGATTTGCGAGAACGCGTCGGTCGGTTTCATGGCTGGCGTCAGGTCGCTGAGGTACATCTCGGTGGTCAGGCGGGCGATGTCGTACTTGGCGTACATCTGGTGTACGAACAGGCACAGGTCGCGCAGGCCCATTTTTTCGTAGCGGCGGTGCTTCTGGCAGAACTCCGGCAGGATGCGCCACATCGGCTGGTTGCGGTCGTAGTCGTCCTTGAACTGCTGCAAGGCGGTCAGCAGCGTGTTCCAGCGGCCCTTGGTGATGCCGATGGTGAACATGATGAAGAAACTGTACAGCCCGGTTTTTTCGACCACCACACCGTGTTCGGCCAGAAACTTGGTGACGATGGACGCCGGGATGCCGGTCGGCTCGAAGCGCCCGTCGAGGTTCAGGCCCGGCGTGACGATGGTGGCCTTGATCGGGTCCAGCATGTTGAAGCCGGGTGCCATGTCGCCGAAACCGTGCCAGGCTTCTTCGCCGTCGGCCGTCTGCACGCCTTCGCTGTCGGTGCGATTGAGTATCCAGTGGCTGGCGCGACCGATGCCCTCTTCGGCCAGATCCTCCGGCCCCCAGACCTGAAACCACCACTCGCTGGCACCAAATTCGGCATCCACCTTGCGCATGGCCCGGCGGAAATCGAGCGCCTCGGCAATGCTTTCTTCCACCAGAGCGGTGCCGCCGGGGGGTTCCATCATGGCTGCGGCCACGTCGCAACTGGCAATGATGCTGTACTGCGGGCTGGTGCTGGTGTGCATCAGGTAGGCTTCGTTGAACAGGTGGCGGTCGAGTGGCGTGGTCTGCGAGTCCTGCACCAGCACATGGCTGGCCTGACTGATGCCCGCGAGCAACTTGTGGATGGACTGCGTCGAGTACACCATCGAATGCTGGGGCCGACCGCGCTTGCGGCCCATGGCGTGGAAGGTGCCGTAGAAGGGGTGGAAGGCGGCATGTGGCAACCACGCTTCATCAAAGTGCAGGTTGTCCACATAGCCGTCGAGCATCTGCTTGATGGTTTCGGTGTTGTAGAGCACGCCATCGTAGGTGGACTGCGTCAGCGTCAGGATGCGGGGTTTGACCGTCGTCGGATCGACACCCTCGAGCAGCGGGTTGGCCGCCATTTTGGCCTGTATCGCCTGCGGCGCAAATTCGCTCTGCGGAATCGGGCCGATGATGCCGTAGTGGTTGCGCGTCGGTTTCAGGAACACGGGAATCGCCCCGGTCATGATGATGCTGTGCAGAATCGACTTGTGGCAGTTGCGGTCCACCACCACCACGTCGCCCGGGGCCACCGTGTGGTGCCAGACCATTTTGTTGGACGTGCTGGTGCCGTTGGTCACGAAGAAGCAATGGTCGGCGTTGAAGATGCGCGCCGCGTTGCGCTCGCTTTCCCCGATCGCACCATTGTGGTCCAGCAGTTGGCCGAGTTCCTCGACCGCGTTGCACACGTCGGCGCGCAGCATGTTCTCGCCAAAGAACTGGTGGAACATCTGGCCGACGGGGCTTTTCAGGAAAGCCACGCCGCCGGAATGGCCGGGGCAGTGCCATGAGTAGGAGCCGTCTTCGGCGTAATCCAGCAAGGCCTTGAAAAACGGCGGCTGTATGTATTCCAGGTAGGCCTTGGCTTCGCGGATGATGTGACGCGCCACGAATTCGGGCGTGTCCTCGAACATGTGGATGAAGCCGTGCAGCTCGCGCAAGATGTCGTTGGGCAGGTGTCGGCTGGTCTTGGTTTCGCCGTACACATAGATCGGCACCTCGGCATTTTTGCGCCGGACTTCCTGCACGAACTGCCGCAAGCTCAGCACCGCCGGGTCATGCTCGGGGTCGCCAGTCACTTCCTCGTCATCGATCGACAAAATGAAGGCGCTGGCCCGGCTTTGCTGCTGGGCAAACTGGGACAAGTCGCCGTAACTGGTCACGCCGACCACCTCGAACCCTTCGGTTTCGATGGCCTGCGCCAGCGCACGGATACCCAGACCCGAGGTGTTTTCGGAGCGGAAGTCTTCGTCGATGATGACGATGGGGAAGCGGAATTTCATGGGTGCCAAGTGTACGTAAGGTTTATGACACCGTGGCCTATCGGCTTGACGTTTTGGCTCAGAATGGGCCAAATGTTGTGAACGACGCACACAAGCGGACAAGGAACACGCATGGCCGATTCGACGATATGGTGGTTGCTGGTCGCCACGCTGGTGGCGCTGGAGCTGTTCACCGGCACTTTTTTCCTGCTGATGCTGGCCTTGGGCATGGCCGCTGGCGCACTGGC
>DBAZ01000009.1 GCA_002291945.1 Tepidimonas sp. UBA997 | reverse complement strand
TCGTCTTTCAGGGGCAAGGTCAAACCCCACAAAGACCTCAAATGGCAATCTTGTCCACCGAGGGCTGGCGCGGATAAGAGCTGGGTGGCTGAATACCGCGTATGCGGTCGATCAAGGCCGACACCTCGGCAGAGGGTGCAGGCGTCATCCAACTGACAAGGACCATGACCGCAAAGCCTACCGGCACCCCAAAAACACCGGCTGAAATCGGCTGGATGCTCCACCACAGCTCAATCGGGCCCTGCAGGCCGAATACCGATCGGAGCCAAGGCTGCGTGGTCGCCATATAGAAAGAAGTCATCGCCAGACCACTGATCATGCCCAGTACGGCTGCAGCTCCCGTGGTGCGGCGCCAGAAAATGCCCAGCACCAAGGCTGGAAAAAACGCTGACGCGGCGATGGAAAACGCCGATGAAACGAGAAACAGGATGTCTGCGGGCTTCTGGGCGGCGACGTAAGCTGCAGCCAGCGCAACCACCAGCAGCAGCACCTTCGAGATGGTCACCCGGCGGGCCGTGGCCGCACGAGGATCAATCATCTTGTAATAGGTGTCGTGGCTGAGTGCGTTGGCAATGGTCAGGAGCAGCCCGTCTGCGGTGGACAGCGCCGCAGCCAGCCCACCCGCAGCCACCAGACCGGCAATCACGTACGGCAGGCCAGCGATTTCCGCCGTAGCCAGCACAATGATGTCGGTACCGATGGACATTTCATTGAGCTGAAGCAGTCCATCCCGATTCACATCGCTGACCGTCAGCAGACTGGCATCGACCCGGTTCCATGCAGCTACCCAGGCGGGCAGATCGTCAAAAGGTGTGCCAACCAGCCCGTTGAACACCTCATACTTGACCATCACCGCCAAAGCCGGAGCGGTGAAGTACAACAAACTGATGAACAAGAGCGACCAGGTGACCGACTGGCGGGCCTGCTTGACATCGGGCACGGTGTAATACCGCATCAGAATGTGCGGCAGTGCTGCAGTGCCGACCATGAGGCAGAACACCAGGGCCAGGAAGTTGAGCCGGGACTCGGTGAACATGCGCTGCTCCTGCGGAGTGCCCGACGGATCACCGGCAAAGGCTTGCGCGTGCGGCGGCATCCCGTTGAGGGGCATGGACTTCGCACGGGCCTCGGTGAGCTGCTCGGTCCATAGCTGAACCGCCGACGCTTCGTCTCGGGGAATACGCGACAGCGCAATTTCGGCTTCTGTCAATTCCGAAGCGGACCCTTCGAAGGCACGCAACACCTCCAGCCGCAGTTCGGCATTGAGTCGCTCTTCTCTCAAGGCGGATGCGGGATCATGTAACTTCGCCTCCAGCAGAGTGACTCTGGCTTGAAAAATGGACTGCACCTCGATTTCTGCAGGATCCTGCATCAGTTCACGTTCGCGCTCAGTGATCTGTTGAAGCTGTTGCCCATAAATCAGTTGAGGAATCGGAAAATCGGTCTGCTTGATCGACAGCCAGACCACCGGCAGCATGTAAGCGACGATCATCACGATGTACTGGGCGACCTGGGTCCAGGTCACGGCACGCATCCCACCCAGAAACGAACACACCAGAATGCCACCCAGACCCAGGAAAACACCCACCTCGAACGCCACCCCAGTCAAACGGGAGGTGATGAGCCCGACACCGTAGATCTGGGCCACCAGGTAAACGAATGAACAGGCGATGGCAGCCAGCACGCCCAGCAGGCGCGGCCAGCGCTGGCCGTAGCGCTCCCCCAGAAAGTCGGGGATGGTGAATTGTCCGAAGCGACGCAGATAGGGGGCCAGCAACAGAGCCACCAGACAATACCCGCCCGTCCAGCCCAGAACGAAAGCCAGGCCACTGTAACCGTGTACATACAGGGTCCCGGCCAAACCGATGAAGGAGGCCGCAGACATCCAGTCGGCGCTCGTGGCCATGCCGTTATAGACCGCGGGAACGCGTCGTCCGGCGACATAATATTCAACCGGATCAATCGTCCGGCTCATGATGCCGATGGTCGCGTACACCCCGATGGTGGAGAGCATGAAAATCATGCCGATCCATGCCCGGGGCAGCCCCATCTGTTCAAGGATGGCCAGCCCGATCACGAACAGGAAAAAAAGGCCCGTGAACCAGAAGTACATCTTGTCGAGTTGCCGACGAAACAGGGGCGGGGAGACCGGCTTCACTCAGGGCTCCTCAGGCTCGCTGGCTGGCGGTGGGTCCTGCAGACCGTACAGCCGGTCCAGCCGGTTCGCGTACCAGGCGTAAAAACCAATCAGCGCCAGATAAACCAGTAAAGCGCCCTGAGCGGCCACCCAGAAACTGAAGGGCCAACCCATGAAAAAAAACGACAGTTCGCGGGCGAAATAGGTCAGGCCGAAGGACACGAGGAACCAGATGACCAGCAACCCTGCGGTCATCCGGCGCAAGCGCAGCCAGTAGGATCGAGCATTCAACGGCACTGCTCCAGACCAATCTGCAGGCACCATTCGATCTTCAGCCAGGTGAATGCCAGCCACAAACCGGCCATGAGCGCCAGCGCCAAGGCGGGGTGGTACCGATCAGGGAGATGACGGGGGGTCAGCACGGACACCATCCACAGAGGCGGCCTGCACAGCGCATCGAGAACCCAGAGGAAAGGGTTGGACGCCATCGCATGAGGGGCCACCCGCTGCAACAGCAGACGAAGAACCCCTCGGCCCAGCAAAGCCAACAAGGCCAGTTCGGCAAGCATTTTCAGTGCAGTCACTGCAAACAGCATTTTTTGTCTCCAGCCGATAGCTTAACAAGGGATGGCCTGCACAGCTGGGCGCAGTGCGCTGGGGTGGCCTGCCGCCGCAGCAGTGTTCAGTATTTCAGTCGGGCGTAGTAGGTCTGCTGGGCGGCGGCGCGGGCTTGGCCCAGGGTCTGAATGCCCATTTCCGCCAGCAGCGGAATCAGCTTCAGGAACACCTCGGCAGTGACCATGGCGTCGCCCACGGCGGTGTGGCGCCCGATCACGTTCACGTTGAAGCGTTCGGCAATCGCTTCGAGACGGTGCGAGTCCTGGTTCGGGTGCACCACCGCCGACAGCAGCAAGGTGTCGAGCACGGGCTGATCGAACATCAGCCCGGTGGCCTGTTCCTTGAGTTGCAGAAAACGCATGTCGAAGGCGGCGTTGTGCGCCACCAGCACGGTGTCTTGGGCAAACGCATGAAAAGCGGGCAACACTTCGGTGATGCGCGGCTGGCCGGCCACCATGTCGGGCGTGATGCCGTGGATGGGGATGGACGCCGCCGGGATGATGCAGCCCGGATCGACCAGTTGGTCGAAGCATTCCCTCTTGAGCAACTTGCCGTTGAAGATCCGGGTCGCGCCTATCTGGATGATTTCGTCGCCTTGCGCCGGGTCGAGGCCGGTGGTTTCGGTATCAAAAACGGTGTAGGCCAGCTCGGTCAGGGGCATGTCCTCCAGCGCCTGGCTGGCCGGCGTGCTGCGAAACAGGTCGAAGTCGTAATACTCCGGTCGGCTTTCGTTGCGCACGAATGCGGCGCTGTCCGATGGCTCTTGCGCAGCGACGGCGGGCAGCAAAAACCGGAAGCAGCCGCCGTGGCCCTGCTGTTCGCGCTCGAACCAGAACGCCCCGGCATGACGCTCCACCACGTCCTGCACCGACAGCGACGAGACCTCCTGCGCGGTTTGCATGGCCTGCTGGTCCCAGCCGCTGACCTGCTCCACCGTCACGCCGGCGGCGTGCGTCCAGGCCAGATCCAGCTCGGCTTTCTGCCGCCCCTGAGCGCTGGGGCGTAGGCGCAGCAGCACCGACTCGACCCCGAAAGACGCTTGCAGCCGACCGGCCAAATAGAGCAAGGCCTGCAGGATCGAATAACTTTCGATGCGCAGCCACAGTTGCGCGTCGCTGATGTGTTCGACCACCGTCAAGCCCAGGCTTTCTTCGATCCGGCGCACGGCTGCAGTCGTCAGGTCGGTGCCCAGCATGTCCTCCATCGGCCAGCGCGTGGTCAGGCTGGCGGCGGTGTCGTCGAGCAGACCCTTGACCCGGCGCGACATGGCCTTGACTTCTGCCCGCACCACACCGAGAAAACGCTCCCGATCCGGGGTTTTCAGATCGGGGTACTCCAGCATCTCCAGCGCCATCAGAATATTGGCCAGCGCGGCCCGACTGCCCTCGGTCAGGCCCATCAGCAGCCGCTCCCGCTCCGAGGCCTGCTCCAGATCCCGGGTGATGTTTTCGAGCATCAGGACAAAGCCGGACAAGCGGCCTTCGGCCTCGTTGTCTTCGGTGGCCTGCACCGCACGCACGGGGGCCATCTGGACACGCAACAGTTGCCCCGACTTGGTGGTGGTGACAAACTGCGCCACCGGCTGGGCCGCACCCCGCTGCAAGCGCTGGCGCACCCTTTCCAGCGCATGCACCACCAGCTTGCGGTCAAAAACGGTGTAGATGGAGCGCCCAATGCCGATCAGCTCGGCCCCATCGGCCAGCCGCGGGGCCGCCGACATGGCCCGAAACTGCATCCGGGCGCGGTTGTTGTAGAGCAAAATGCGCCCGTCCAGGTTGCAGACCACCACACTCTGGGTCAGTTCCGACATCAGCGCGGCCAGCCGCAACCGCTCCTGCTCGATGTTTTGGGCCGCCTCCTTGACGCGCTCATCCATCTCGTGGCGCAGGGCTTCGCGCTGCGCCACCAACTGGTTGAACAGCTTGGCCAGATCGCGGGTTTCCACGTTGCCCTTGGGGCGCAGTTCGCGCACCACATCGGTACGCAGCAGCACCCGGGCCTCTTCGGCCAGTTGCACCGAAGGCGTGACCCAGTGGTCGAACCAGCGCTTGAGGCCGTAGGCAATGGCGGCCATGCCGATGGCCCAGGTCAGGCTGACCAGCACAAGGCTGTTGCCGATCAGATGCCAGGCCACGGCACGGGTGTCGGCCTCCAGCGTGTAGCCCACCAGCCAGAAGGTGAGCAACAACCAGACCACAGAGACCGTGGCCGCCACACCCAGCAGCCACCACAAACGCTTGTCGGTTCGCCGCACGCCTGCCATCTCAAACCTCCAGCAGGCTGCGCACCTTTTCCACCAGCTCGCGGGTAGAAAAGGGCTTGGTCATGTAGGCATTGACCCCGAGCGCCAAGCCCTTGGCGATGTCGGTGTCGCGGCCCTTGGCGGTCAGCATCAGGATGCGTGTCTGGCTCAAGGCGGGGTTGGCCCGGACCTCCTGGCACACGTCGAAACCGGTTTTGCGCGGCATCATCACATCCAGCAGCACCAGATCGGGCCGGTGCTGGCCGATGGCGTCCAGCGCCTCCTGCCCGTCGCGGGCCAGCTTGACCTCGTAGCCCTCCCGCTTCATCAGGAATTCGAGCGAAATCAGGATGTTCGGCTCGTCATCGGCGATCAGTATCGTCGCGCTCATCGTTGTCTCCGAAAGGCAATTCAAATCCAAAGGTGGCCCCCATACCGGGTTGGCCCTGCAGCCACATGCGGCCACCGAAGTGTTCCACGATCTGGCGGCTGATCGGCAAACCCAAGCCTGTGCCTTGGGGCCGTATGACCCCCTCGCCCACCTGCCGAAATTTCTCGAACACCAGTTCGTGCTCGTGCGGGGCCACGCCAGGCCCATTATCCTGCACCTCGATCACCACCCGGCCCGGCAGCAGGCGCAGGCGTATGCCAATCAGCCCCCGGCCAGCGGGCACGAACTTGACGGCGTTGGAAATCAGGTTGAGCATGACTTGGGTCAGGCGGTCGGCATCGGCGCGCACCAGCACCGGGCGCTGCGGCAGTTCGAGCACCATCTGGCACTGCTTTTCCTTCAGCAGCTCGGCCGTGGTTGCAGCGACACGTCGCACCAGCTCGACCAGATCGACGTCGCTGTCGTGCCACTGCGCGTGACCCGACTCGATCTTGGCCATGTCGAGCACCTGATTGACCAAGCGGCTCAGGCGCTCGGACTCGGACACGATGATGGCCAGAAAACGCTTGCGGTCTTCGAGCTTGAGTTTGGGGTCGTCGCGCATCAGCTCAGACAGGCTGCGGATGGCCGTCAAAGGCGTGCGCAGCTCGTGCGTGACCGACGACATGAACTCGTCTTTCAACTGATCCAGGCTTTTGAGCTGTTCGTTGGCGGCGCGCAGTTCGGCGCTCGCCGCTTCCAGCGAGCGGGACTTTTCCTCCAGTTCCTGCGAATGCAGGCGCAAGCGGTTGGCTTCGTCCAGCATCCCCAGAACGTCTGCAATCTCGAGCGACTCCTCCTTCACCACCGACGCCACCATCACCCGCGCCGAGGCGCTGCCTATGCTGCCGGCCAGTTGCGTTTCCACCCACTGCACCAGGGCGGCATCGGCTGGCAGTTGCTCGATCGACGCGACACCGCGCTGCCGGGCACATTCCAGGAATACCGTCTGCGCCTTTTCGGCACCCAGAAAGCGCTCGGCGAGCCGGAACAATTCGGTCACGCTGGCCTGCCCGCGCCAGAACACCGGCTGGTCGCCTTGGGTGCGCTCGAACACATCGACAAACAGCACCGCTTGGCTGGTCTCGCGGGCCGATGGGCTGCGCCACAGGGAAACCGCCACGTAAGCCCCAACGTTGAGCAACATGCTCCAGAACAGCGAATGCGTCAGGTTGTCCAGACCCGTCAAGCCCAGCAAGGCCTCGGGCCGCAACCAGGGGTTGCCAAACAAGCCTTCGACCACAATCGCATCCGACATCCAACCCGATTTGGCCAGCGAAGGCAGCATCAGGGTATAGACCCAGACCGCAAAGCCCAGCACCAGGCCCGCCAAGGCCCCCTGCCGGGTACCGCCCTTCCAGTACATGCCGCCGAGCAAAGCCGGGGCGAACTGGGCCACCGCTGCAAAACTGATCAGCCCGATGCTGACCAGCGCATAGGCTTCGCCCGCCAGCCGGTAGTAGAGGTAGCCCAGCAGCAGAATGACTAGGATGGCGGCGCGCCGGATGTTGAGCAACAGACGCGAGAGGTCGCGCCCCTGCCTGTGCATCCAGCGTTTGGAGCGCAGCAACCAGGGCATGACGAGGTCGTTGCAAACCATGGTGGAGACGGCAATCGACTCCACGATGACCATACCGGTGGCAGCCGACAGCCCACCGATGAAAGCCAGCAGGGCCAGCCCGTACCAGCCTTCAGCCAGCGGCAGAGACAGGATGAAGGTTTCCGGGTTCATCTGCCCGGCACCAAAGTAGAGCACGCCCCCCAGGGCGATCGGCAGCACGAACAGGTTGATCAGGAACAGGTAGAGCGGGAACACCCAGACCGCCCGCTTGAGGTGGCGCTCGTTCACGTTCTCCACCACCATGACCTGAAACTGCCTAGGCAGCAAGATGACCGAGAACATGGCCAGCAGCGTCAGGGTGAACCATTCGGCATAGGCAAACGAACGCCCTTCGCCGAGTTCGAGCAGGTTGGCCAGGTTGGGGTCGGCGGCGGCCCGCTGGAAAATGTCGCCCACCCCGTTGAACAGCCCGTAGGACACAAACAGCCCCACCGCCAGAAACGCGATCAGCTTGACCAGGGACTCGAACGCAATGGCCGCCACCATGCCCTCGTGGCGCTCGGTGTTGTCTAGGTGCCTGGCACCGAACATCATGGTGAAGCCAGCCAGCAGCAGCGCGATGTAGAACGTGCTCTCCTGCCACCAGGGCTGATCGGTGCGCAGCGGCTGCTCCAGTGGCGTGGTCAGCACGGCATAGGCCACCGAAATGCCTTTGAGCTGCAAGGCGATGTAGGGAATGATGCCGACCACGGTAATCAGCGTCACCACCCCGGCGAGCATGGGGCTTTTGCCGTAGCGGCTGGAAATGAAATCGGCAATCGAGGTGATGCGGTAGGTTTTGGCGATGCGGATCATCTTGCGCAACATCAGCCAGCCCAGAATCATCGCCAGCATGGGGCCAAGGTAGATGGGCAGGAACCAGACCCCGTCACTGGCCGCCCGACCTATGCTGCCGAAATACGTCCAGGCGGTGCAGTAAACCGCCATCGACAGCGCATAAACCCACGCGCTGCCAATGAGGGAGCGGCCACGCTGCGCCTGCCGGTCGCCCACATAGGCAATGCCAAACAGCAGCAACAGGTAGGCAAAGGCCGCCGTGACGACCAGAACCGGCGACAAAGACATGATGGCCGAACCCAGCGCCAGACCCGGCTCAGTCGGGTGCCCGTTCCACGATCCACGCCAGCACGGCAATCAGCGCCCCCCAGAGCGTGAACAGGGCCAGCGGAAACAAGGGGATGCCGAACAGGACGACATCCTCATCCCAGAGCGCAATCAGCGGGAAATTGAACAACAGGCCGGCAGCAAAAAACAGCGCCAGCAGGCGCTGGGACACCAGAGTCTCGTACATGGCAGTCTCCGTATCGGTAGGCAGGGTGCACCACCCCGCCGCGTCTTTTTCTGCCATTGTGCATCCAAAGCGCTTACCTGCGGCTTACCTGCGGCTTGCCTATGGGCGCATTCAATCCCCAAGTGCAACGGGGTTGATGATAGCGGACCAGTACGCCTTATTCAGGTCCGCGCTGCAAGTGCGGATCCGCATGGTTCAAGCACGCCCACCCACTCACGGGCCAGGCGATCCGCCATGCGGCGAATGACTTGCACATGCGGCGATTACAAATACGTCTGGAGAGCCGTTGACTGGCCGAACTGGCGCTTCGACCTGGCCGTGCTGGCCGGGCCGATGACCGAGGTCAGCCGTGCCCAAGGGCTCTTGATGGGGCGCTTGGCCGACGTCGGCATGGCGCTGCGCGATCAGGCCAGCCTCGCAGCGCTGACCGAGGACGTGGTCAAGACCAGCGAGATCGAAGGCGAGCAACTCAACGTCGAATCCGTGCGCTCGTCCATCGCCCGCAGGCTCGGTGTGGACATCGGTGCGCTCGCTGCGGTGGATCGCCACGTCGAGGGCGTGGTCGAGATGGTGCTCGACGCCAGCGCGAACTGCCACGCGCCGGTGGCGCGTGGACGCCTGTTCGGGTGGCATGCCGCACTGTTTCCCACCGGCTACTCCGGTCTTTCCCGGATCAAGGTCGGCGGCTGGCGAGACGATGCCAATGGCCCGATGCAGGTGGTTTCTGGCCCGATTGGCCGCCAACGCGTGCATTTCGAGGCCCCGCCATCGGACCGTTTGGAAGTTCAAACCAGCCGTTTCCTCGACTGGCTCAATGGCACATCGAACGAACCACCACTGCTCAAGGCAGGCCTTGGGCACCTGTGGTTCGTCACCTTGCACCCGTTCGATGACGGCAATGGTCGTATCGCCCGCGCTATTGGCGACCTGCTGCTGGCGCGTGCCGACGGTAGCCCGCAGCGTTTCTACAGTTTGTCGGCGCAGATCCAGCGCGACCGAACGGCCTACTACGACATCTTGGAGCGCACGCAGCAGCGGTCGATGGACGTTACCGAGTGGCTTGCGTGGTTCCTTGATACCCTTCATCGCGCCGTCGATCAGGCACAGCGCACGCTCGATGCCGTGCTGGCCAAGGCGCGGTTCTGGCAGCGCTGGGCAACCACGCCTTTGAACGAGCGACAGGTAAAGCTGCTGAACAGGCTGCTCGACGGTTTCGAGGGCAAGCTCACCAGCAGCAAGTGGGCCGCCATTGCCAGGTGTTCACCGGACACGGCGCTGCGCGACATCAACGATCTGCTGGTGCGGGGCGTGCTGCGCAAATCGGAGGCGGGTGGGCGCAGTACCAGCTACGAGCTAAACGATCTGCCGGGGTAGCTGTGCGCTCCCAGGAATTGCCGTGGCGCAGAGTCAATGGTGTAGATCGTTTTCATTTCGCAATCCCCAAGAACACGGCCAAGCAACGCTCAACCTCTACCAGCGCATCCGCGTCGATGTGGCCGAAAGCCGCCCCTACCTTGTCGCGCTTCACCGTCATGGCCTTATCCACCATCACCTGTGAGGGCGTCTGCAAGCCGTTCGCTGCACTGGGCTGAACCGTGACGCGCAGCAATGGCGCGGCAACCATCGTGCTGGTAATGGGCAGCACGGTTGCGCTGCTGTGCTCGCTGAACTGGTTGGCCTGAATCACCAGCGCGGGGCGCGGCTTGCCAAAGTCGCCTTGCGTGGCAATGGTGATCAGGTCGCCGCGCATCATTGCGTCCAGCCTTCCACGTCCGCCAAGGCTTCATCCATGAACTGCTGCATGGCCGTGTCGGCGCTGTCGGCCTGCGCCACCAGCAGGCATTGACGGCGGCACTCCTGCGCGAAGTCCGGGCGGCGCGTATCCGGCACCCAAATTTGCACCGGGCGCAGCCCTGCCATGCGCAGTGCATCGCGGTGCTTTTGAACCCGCTGATTAACGTGTGTTTTTGCCATTTTCCAGCCCCCAATCAAGTTACATGCAACATTGTACGAGGCCCACTTGTTGCATGCAACAAATATTCAAAGGCTTGCCGACCCTGACTCGCACATCATTTTTCCCAGTAATGCACAAACGGGCGCTTGTCCCGATTTCTGCTCCGCCACTGCCTCGGGCAATCAGGCGCCCTCGGCTTGAACTCAATTCGCGGCAATACGCAGCAATACGCAGCAATACGAGGCAATAGATGGCGTGATCCTGCGCGGGCAGTAGCGGGATTGGGCCGATTTGCAACGCACCGCTGCCCAGCGTTGCCATGCGTCACCAACTGTCGCACATGAGCTGCATGATGCGCCTAGTCGGCAAACCTGCCGACCTGCCATCGAACCAGGAGGAACATCATGGACACCCAACTGCAGTATCTGATACACCGCCAGCATCAGCGTATGCGCGAGCTGCGCGACGACGCCCGCGACCTTGCCAACACCGTGGCCGACGAAGTCTGGGACAGGTTTGAAGTCGAAATCGAAGAAGCCACCGCCGACGGCTATATGTTCGACTTGGCCGCGAGCACGCAAATGGGCCTGGCCAGCTCGCTGGCCCTGAGCCACGGCGATGCCTTCGAGCGCCATGTGCTCACCTTGTTCGAACGGCAGGAAAAGGAGCTGCGCGAAGCCGGTGCCAGCGAAGCCGAAATCAATGCTGCGCAGATTGGCCTGACCGGGCTGCGCAGTGGCCTCAAGCTGCGCAGCCGTGCCGAGGAGTTGATTGGCCTAGCCATCGAACGCGCCAAGCCGGGGCTGATCGGCATGCTCTTTCTGTCCCGCGACCCGTGCGCCGACGCTTGGGAGCGCGAGCATCTCGACAACGCCCGCCGCCTACGCCGCAACCTGCTCGACCTGCGGCCAAAAATGGTTGAAACCATGCGCGAGGAAACGGCTGCCATCATCCACAAAGCGCGGCTGGCCTATACCGCCATGCTCGATGGCCTGCCGGGCAAGAGCGCCGCACGGCAAAGCAGCCTGGAGGCAGACTGAATCATCAGCGCATGGCACGACACAAACCAGATACCATAGCCAAAAGTGCTTGCCAGCGCCGACTAAAAAACCGTCCGGGATGTGACATATCCTGCGCAACCAGTAGATTCATGGCGGTGCCACATGGAACGGCAAGGTCAATCGCAAACAATTGCGCGACTGCGCAGAACTGCTCGGCAAGCTGGTGCCGGTAATCATCGCTCTGATGCTCGATCACCCGCAAACCGACTGGGGTTCGGCCTGCTACCCAGTCATCGACGCTGCCTGATGCCGACCCTGTCTCTACACCCACTTGGAGGCCGACATACCCCTCAAAACCGCTTTGGCTTTGAACAGTGGCCAGCTACGACGGGGTAAATAATCGCACGGAACCCGACACGCAGGCCTTTTTGTTTCTGGGTTGCAGCGCTGGCGTTCAGCCCGCCAGCTTTTGCCAAGTGTCCACCACGCTGTCGGGGTTGAGCGAGATCGAGCTGATGCCCTCGTCTTTGAGCCACTGGGCGAAGTCCGGGTGGTCGCTGGGGCCTTGGCCGCAAATGCCGATGTACTTGCCCTGCGCCCGGCAGGCCTGGATGGCTAGGCTGATCAAGGCCGTGACGGCTGGGTCACGTTCGTCGAAGTCGTGCGCGAGCAACTCCAGCCCGGAATCGCGGTCCAGCCCCAAGGTGAGCTGCGTCAGGTCGTTGGAGCCGATGGAAAAGCCGTCGAAGAACTGCAGGTACTGGGCCGCCAGAATGGCGTTGCTCGGAATCTCGCACATCATGATGAGCTTGAGGGCACCCGCACCAGTGGCGTCGCCGCCCTGGCCGCGCTGGAGGCCGAAAGTGGCCAGCAGATCGACCACGCGCTCGGCTTGCTTGAGGGTGCGCACAAAGGGCACCATGACCTGCACGTTGCTCAGGCCCATGTCCTCGCGCACGCGCTTGAGGGCCTCGCATTCCATGGCGAAGGCCTCGCCGAAGTCGTGGCTGATGTAACGCGCCGCGCCCCGAAAGCCCAGCATCGGGTTTTCTTCGTCGGGTTCGTAGCGACTGCCGCCAACGAGCTTGCGGTACTCGTTGCTCTTGAAGTCCGACAAGCGCACGATGACGGGTTTGGGCCAGAAGGCAGCGGCAATGGTGGCCACGCCCTCGGCCACCTTGTCCACGTAGAAGGCACGTGGGCTGGCATGGCCCCGCGCCACGGATTCGACCGCCTTTTTCAGGTCGGCATCCACCTGGGGGTAGTCCAGAATGGCCTTGGGATGGACGCCGATGTTGTTGTTGATGATGAATTCCAGCCGCGCCAAGCCCACGCCGCCGTTCGGAATCTGGGCAAAGTCGAAGGCGAGCTGCGGATTGCCGACGTTCATCATGATCTTCACGTCGAGCGCGGGCATGGTGCCGCGCTGGACTTCGGTGACTTCGGTTTCCAGCAGGCCGTCGTAAATGTTGCCGGTGTCGCCCTCGGCGCAACTGACCGTCACCAGCGTGCCGTCCTGCAGGACTTCGGTGGCGTCCCCACAGCCCACCACGGCCGGAATGCCGAGCTCGCGCGCAATGATGGCGGCGTGGCAGGTGCGCCCGCCGCGGTTGGTCACGATGGCGCTGGCCCGCTTCATGACCGGCTCCCAGTTGGGGTCGGTCATGTCGGTGACGAGCACGTCGCCGGGCTGCACCTTGTCCATTTCGGCAATGTGGTGCACCATGCGCACCGGGCCGGTGCCGATTTTCTGGCCGATGGCCCGCCCGGAAGCCAGCACGGCACCCTTGCCTTTGAGCTTGTAGCGCATTTCCACCTGGCCGACCGCCTGGCTCTTCACGGTTTCCGGTCGGGCCTGCAGGATGTAGAGCTGGCCGTCGTGGCCGTCTTTGCCCCACTCGATGTCCATCGGGCGGCCATAGTGCTGCTCGATCACCAGCGCGTAGCGGGCCAGTTCCAGCACGTCGGCGTCGGACAGCGAATAGCGATTGCGCAGTTCCACCGGCACATCCACGGTTTGCACCAGCTTCCTGGTGGCGGCTTTTTCTTGCGCCGTGCTAAACACCATCTGGATCAGCTTGCTGCCCAGGTTGCGGCGTATCAGCGCCTGCTTGCCCGCCTGCAGCATCGGCTTGTGGACGTAGAACTCGTCGGGGTTTACCGCACCCTGCACCACCGTTTCGCCCAAGCCGTAGCTGGAGGTGATGAAGACCACGTCTTCAAAGCCGCTTTCGGTGTCGATGGTGAACATCACACCGGCGGCACCCAGGTCGGAGCGCACCATGCGCTGGATGCCCGCCGACAGCGCCACATCGGCATGGGTGTAGCCCTTGTGAACGCGGTAGCTGATGGCGCGGTCGTTGTACAGGCTGGCAAACACCTCTTTGACCTTGTGCAGGATGTCCTCGATGCCGTGCACGTTCAGGAAGGTTTCCTGCTGGCCGGCAAAGGAGGCGTCGGGCAGGTCTTCGGCGGTGGCCGACGAGCGCACGGCGTAGGTGGCGCTGGCGCTGCCTTCGTTGAGCACCTCGTACGCCTGGCGGATGGCGTGTTCCAGGTCGGCCGGGAAGGGCTGCGCCTGCACCAGGGCGCGAATGTCGGCGCCGACTTCGGCCAAGGCGCGCACGTCATCGGTGTCGAGCGCTGCGAGCTTGGCCTGAATACGCTCAGCGAGGCCATCGGCCTTGAGGAATTGACGAAAAGCATGCGCCGTGGTGGCAAAGCCGGTGGGCACGCGCACGCCTTGCGGCAGTTGCGAGATCATTTCGCCGAGGCTGGCATTTTTGCCGCCGACGGCTTCGACATCGCTCATCCTGAGTTGTTCGAAAGGCACGACCAGAGCGGTCGGGCTAAAGCGTTGAGACATGCTGGAACTCCAAAGTTAAAAAAACCGGCATGCGCCCCCCACAGGCCGCCACATCGTTGTTCTGTTGTGGGTGGCAGCTTTGCGCGGGCGCTGAATCTGGATAATGGGCGATTGTAGTTTGTCACCCCCGCACCGGGCCAGACCGAGATACCAAGATCCCGAAAGCCCGTTAGCCCGTTAGCCCGAAAGCCCAAAAGCCCGAAACCCCGGCCAGCCCCGATCGATCTTCAACATGCCCCACAGAACCGCCTTTTTCATCTCCGACGGCACCGGCATCACGGCCGAGACCTTTGCCAAGGCCATCCTGGCCCAATTTGAAATCGACCCCAAGCGGGTGCGTCTGCCTTTCATCGACAGCGCCGACAAGGCCTGGCAGGCCGTGCGCCAGATCAACCATGCCGCTGAAGTCGATGGCAGGCGGCCGCTGGTCTTCACCACCGTGGTCAACATGGACGTGCTGGGCGTGATCCGGGCCGAATGCAAAGGCATGCTGATCGACATGTTCGGCACCTTCATCTCGCCGCTGGAACACGAACTGGGCATCAAGTCCAACCACCGGGTCGGCCGTTTTTCCGATGTCTCGAAAAGTCAGGAGTACCACGACCGCATCGAAGCCATCAACTTCACGCTCGAACACGACGACGGCCAGACGCACGATGGCCTAGGCAAATCGGACGTGATCCTGGTGGGGGTGAGCCGCAGCGGCAAGACGCCGACCTCGCTCTACCTGGCGATGCAATTCGGGCTCAAGGCCTCGAACTACCCGCTGATACCGGAAGACTTTCAACGCCAGACGCTGCCTCCGGCACTGCTGCCTTACAAGAAAAAGCTGTTTGGCCTGACCATACAGCCCGAGCGCCTGAGCGAAATCCGCAACGAGCGCCGCCCCGACTCGCGCTACGCCAGTTTGCAGAACTGCCGCCACGAAGTCAGCGAAGCCGAAGCCATGATGCGGCGTGTCGGCATCCGCACCCTATCTACCACCACCAAATCGATCGAGGAAATCGCCACCCTCATCCGGCAGGAGTTGAACCTGGCCTAGGTGACGCCCGGGCAGCAAAGGATCCGTGTTTACCCTAGTTTTTCGGCGGAATGCCGAGAATCGAAATTTTGGCGTAAGGAAGCCCCAAAAGAATGCAACGCTGATGCCAGTCACCTTACTCAGACTGTCATAAAACAGGCGACGGCCCCCCGTCAATCCTTCCGGTCAACCCTTTCGAGGAGACAACGTACATGTCCACCGACAAATCCGCCCCTGGCTCGCCAGGCAACCCCAATTCGGCGTCGGCCAGCGCCGATTACGACGAGGCCATGATCAGCCGGAAAATGTGGGCTGCCATCAAGTTGGGGGCCATCTTCTGCATCATGTACTTTGTGGCTGCGCTGATCGCCACGCCTGAATTTGCCCACATTGCCCGGATTGAAATTGCTGGCCTGCCGCTGGCTTTCTACACCGGCGTCCTGGTGTTTGTAGTAGGTATCGTGGTCACCCGCATGTGCCTGAACCTTGACAATAAGGAGTGATCATGGACAATCCAATTGCCTTTACCATACTCTGCCTGAGCCTGGTGGCTGTCGTGTATATCAGTTGGTGGAGCAAAAAGTACACCACCAACACCAAAGACTTCTACGTCGCCGGGGGGAAAATCTCTGCTCGCCTCAATGGTTGGGCCATGTTTGGCGACTACTGCAGTGCCGCGAGCTTTCTGGGGGTGGCCGGCGCGATTGCCCTGACCGGCATTGACAGTTGGTGGGTCGCCATCGGCTTCTTCGGCGCTTGGGTTTTCGTGCTGGTCAGCCTGGCTGGCCCGCTCAAGAGCGCGGGCAAGTTCACGGTCGGCGACGTGCTGGTGAGCCGCTTCGGTGGCAAGAGCCTGAAGTTCCTGGCCATGTTCACCACCATCGTCATCGGTACCCTGTATCTGGTGCCGCAGATCGTGGGCGCGGGACACCTGTTCAACCTGCTGCTGGGCTGGGACTACATGGTGACCGTGTTCGTGTCGGCCATCATCATGGGCATGATGGTGGTGCTCGGCGGCATGATGGGAACCACCTACAACCAGGCCATCCAGGGTGTGATCCTGCTGGCGGCCATGCTGTTGCTGCTGATCATGTCCACCATCATGTACTTTGGTGGCAACCCGTTTGGCATCATCACGCAGGCCATGGAAACCGTGCCGCCCACCTCGGCGGTGCGCGTAATGGCAGAAGTGCCCCCTTCGCCAGAAGGCACCTACGGTGCCCTGGCGCTGGCCGAAGCCATCCGCACCGGCTTCCAGAACCTGCCCAACGCCCTCACCCCCGGCGTGTCCGTGCCCGACGCCCTCAACCAGTTCAGCTTGGTGCTGGGCTTGCTGCTGGGTGTGGCTGGTCTGCCGCACATCCTGATCCGTTTCTACACGGTGAAAGACGCCAAAGACGCCAAGAAAGGTGCCGAACTCACCATCATCGGTCTGGCGGTGTTCTACATTGCCGTGCTGTTCGTGGGCTACGCCATCATGAGCGTCCTCTACCCGACCCTGATCGAAATGCTGCAGGCGGGGCAACGCGGTCGTGCCACCAACATGGCGGTGCCGCTGATTGGCATGCACCTGGGCGGTGAGGTGATTCTGGGCATCGTGGCCGCCGGTGCCATGGCCGCCATGCTCAGTACCGCCGTCGGTCTGCTGATCTCGATGAGCACCAGCTTGTCGCACGACGTATATGCCGGTGTGCTGCGCCCTGAAAGCTCGGACCGTGAGCGCCTGATGTTCGCCAAGATTGGCGCTGCCGTGCTGACCGCCATCGCGCTGGTGGCCTCGATCTGGCTGAAAGACCAGAACGTGGCGATTCTGGTGGCCATGTGCTTCGGGATCGCAGCCAGCACGTTTGCACCGGTGCTGATCCTGTCGATGTGGTGGAAGGGCCTGACCAAGGAAGGCGTGATTGCCGGTCTGGTGGTGGGCTTGGTCGTGTCGCTGACCTTCACCTTCGCCCGCTTCTCGAACGTGCCTGAAATCTTCGGTCTGCGCGTGCTTGGCAACCCGGCACTCTACGGCGTGATTGCCGCACTGGTGGCCATCGTGGCAGTCAGCCTGATGACCCGCACCACCGGCAACGTCAAGGAGTTCATGGCGGTGGCTCACCGCAACTGATCCCGACGCGATTTTTGCAATCTGTTGAAAACCCGCCATCCGGCGGGTTTTCTTTTTTCAGTGAACCGGGTACAACTGCCCGAGCGAGCGCTGCAGTTTGCGCACCAGTTGAAAAGCGTCGGTCAGGTGCCCGCGCTCAAAATTGGAGAGATCTTCGGGGTTGAGGTAGTTGTCGGCGGCGTGGCCGTCGGACATGCGGCGTGCCTGGTGTTGCAGCCGCAAGCCGCACAGGTAGTCGAGGGCGTCGATCAGATCGCGCGCTTGCTGGGACGAAATCGCCCCGCCTTGCGCCGCCACCTCCAGGCGCTCGCGGGTATTGACCACTGGCGAACCTGCGGCCAATGCGTAATAGCGTGCCAGGTCGGTAATGGGCACGATCCCGTTCATTTTCAGGTCGATCTTGCCGTCCTGCTCGCCGCCTTTGATCGGTGCCAGCCGGCCCATCCAGTTCAAGGGGGGCTTGCGTTCCAGCGCGTTGCCCGCCAGATAGACCAGGAAATTCTTGTTGCCCTTGGTGCGCGCCACCACCTCGGAGCGCAAATCGTCGATCAGATCGGCGCGGCCATAGACGAAGCGCTGATCCAGGAAAACCCCCGTCAGCATCAGGGCCTCGGGTTCGGGCATGTCGATCCAGCGGCGGAAATAGGCCCGCCATTGCTGCTGGGGCTGGCGCCACTGGTCGGTCATGGCCATCATCAGGCCTGGGCAGTGGACGTAGCCGCAAGCATCGAGACCATCGCACACGCGGCGCGTGAACTCACGGTAGTACGCGCCATGCGCAGCCTCGTCGTAGCTATCGTCGAGCACCATGCAGTTGTCCTGGTCGGACTTGGCGGTCTGCTCGTTGCGCCCTTGCGAGCCAGCCGCCACCCAGGCGTAATCCACTGGCGGCGGGCCCATTTCGGCTTCGGCCAATTGCAGCAGCCGGGCGGTCAGGGCGTCGCTGATGGCGCTGACGATATAGCCCGTGCTGTAGGCACTGGCTTGGGCGTCAGCCAGGCTTTTCTGCAAATTTTTTACCCGAGCACTCACCTGCACCAGGCCATCGAGCGATTCCTGGCGGTAAATCGCCCCAGCCAGATAGACCGCCGAATTGCTTTGCTGCTCGGTGATGTTGGAGCTGGTGATCATGCCCACCACCTGCTGGCCATCGAGCACCGGTACGTGGTGTACGTTGTGGCGCGCCATCAGCAGCAGGGCATCGAAAGCCGGTCGCTCGATGCCGATGGTCATCGGGGCTAGGGTGGCAATGTCCAGCACCGGGCGGCTGGTATCGAGGCCTGCCGCCACCACACGGTTGCGCAGATCGCGGTCGGTGATGAGGCCGAACAGACTGCCCTCGCGCACCAGCAAGACCGACGATATGCGCTGCTCGCGCATCACGCGAGCCGCCTCGATGATGGGCGTTTCAGGTGCCAGCGTGACGGGTGCCCGCTGGATCAGGCTGCGCACCGGGGTGCTGATCAGGTGGGCGTGGGTATCTGCCGTGGGGCCGGGTGTGTGCGTCGCGCTACTCATGAAGTCATCCATGGCTTGATTGATGGACAACATGGTACCGCTTATGCCTTGCACACCCCTGCACACCCCTGCACACCTACACAGGGGCAGGTTCAGACTGGCTCACACCGGCGGCCTCGAAGCTGGCCATCTGATTCAGTATCACTTCTGCCGAGCGCAACAAGGGCCAAGCCAGCGCGGCACCGCTGCCTTCGCCCAGGCGCAAGCCCAAGTCCAGCAAGGGCGTGGCCTGGAGGGCGGACAACATCAAGGCGTGCCCTCGTTCACCGGAGCGGTGGGCAAAAACGCAGCGCTGCAACACATGCGGCTCACACTGGGCCGCCACCAGCACCGCCGCCGTGGTGATGAAGCCGTCCACCAGGATCACGCGCCGCTCGGCAGCCGCCTGCAACACGGCCCCGACCAAGGTGGCGATTTCGAATCCACCGAAGGCAGCCAGCGCATCCAGCGGGGTCTGCGCCCAGGCGTGGCGCTCCAGCACCTGGCGCAGGATGGCGATCTTGCGCTCGACCCCGGCGGCATCCAGCCCAGTCCCGGCGCCGGTGCAGTCCGCGATGTCGAGTCGGCACAGCCGCGCCAGCAGCAGCGCAGCGCACGAGGTGTTGCCGATACCCATTTCACCCAGCAGCAACACATTGCCCGGTAGCCCCCGCACCACACGCCTGCCGTTGAGCAGGGCCTGCTGGCATTGTTCGGCGCTCATGGCCGGGCCTGCCAACGCATCGGCGCTGCCGTAAGCGACCTTGCAGTCCAGCAGACCCGGACGCGGTGCCAGATCGCGCGCCACGCCGCAATCCAGCACGGTGAGGTCGATGCCGTGCTGACGCGCCAGCACGCTCACCGCCGCCCCACCGGCAAGGAAGTTCTCCACCATCTGCCAGGTCACATCACTGGGGAAGGCCGACACCCCACGGGCGGCCAGCCCGTGGTCGGCGGCACACACCAGCATCTGGGGCTGCTGCAGTTGCGGCGCATCGGTGCCCAGAATGCAGGCCAGGCGCAGGGCCAGCGATTCGATCTGCCCGAGGGAGCCTAGGGGTTTGGTTTTCTGGTCGAGCTTGTGCTGCACGCGGCGCTGCAGGTCGGCATCCGACAGGTCGGTCACGGTCACGGTCATGGCAAGGGTCATGGCAAGGGTTGGGGAATGGGTCATTCGGTCGGCGCTTTCAGGCTGGAGGTCGGAGGTTGGAGGTTGGCGTACTTTTCTCAATTTTTGCCTTGGCCGCACTTTCGCCTGCACTTTCGCCCGACAAAGCGCCGCCAGATTGTCTGTGGAGAGGCAAACGGATAAGCACGCCTGTCACACGATGAATCCCGACCAAGTTGGTCTCATGCGGGTTGGATCGCCCGCTCAGCGATTTCTGCCAGCTTGACGCGCCTGAACCAAGCGCAAACCCTCGCGCAGCACCTCGCTGGCGTTCTGGTAGTGACCACTGGCCACCATCTGCTCGACAAACCTTGTCTGGGTCTCAGTCAGTACGACGTTGCGTGTGGGCATCAGCATCTCTTAGGTCTGGTTATGGGACATTCTGCCAACACCGAATGAACAACGCAAGCAAACCGGGGCAGCAAAACGGGGCAAGCTCCAGCGTCTATTTTTGCTTGGCAGGCGCGTTTTGGAAATCTGGTTAGCGATACCGCTGCTGTTTACGCCAGCGCTTGCCGCCACTCAGGAGCGGGTGCCAGAACGGTACCCGTTCACCCAGCCGTCGAGCCACGCGGGCGTAAAAGAGGAGGACACATGCTCGGCCAAGCGGTCAAACACGCCATCGAGGGTGGGCACGGTGGCACCGAAGAGCGCCTGCAGAACGGCTGCATCCTCGAACAGGCCATGCAGATACACACCCATGACCTGTGCGCGACCGTCGTGCCAGCCCAAGGCTTGTCCGTTGGCCAGCGAGCGCAAAGCCACGCATGACGCGGCACCCGACACCGCCAGCTCGGGGTGCAGGCGCGTCTGCCCGTGGTGGATTTCGTAACCCTGCGCCTTGACCCCGGCCAGCGCCTGCCAGGGGCCTTCCAGCTCAACTCCAAAGGCCGCGTGCGCATGCTGCACCACCTTGTGTTGCTCGAACCGGGTCACGATGGGCAGCAGGCCCAGACCCGGTGCGTTGCCGTCGATGCCGTGGGGGTCTGTCAACGCCTCACCCAGCATTTGCAAACCGCCACACACCCCCAACACGCGGCGGCCCGCACGCACATGGGCTTCGATCGCCTGATCCAGCCCGCGCTCGCGCAGCCAGCGCAAGTCGGCGCTGGTATGCTTGCTGCCGGGCAGGATGATCCAGTCCGCCGAGGCCAGTTCGGCCGCAGAACGGGCCCAGACCAGCCGCACACCGGGCACGTTTTTCAGGGGTTGGAATTCATCCAGATTGCTGATACGGGGATAGGCCACCACCGCGACCGTGGTCTGCACCGCCCCGTCGGCGCTCGTCCGGTCGTCAAAGATGCCGTCCTCTTCAGGCAGCCCGTGCTGCCAGAGCATCGGCACGGTGGCCACGGTGGGCACACCGGTCAGGGCCTGCAGCATTTGGGGGGCAGGCGACAGCAAGGCCGCATCGCCACGGAAACGGTTGAGTACAAAACCCCGAATCAGCCGACGATCTTCGTCGGGCAGCAAGGCCCAAGTGCCGTAGAGGTGGGCAAAGGCTCCACCCCGGTCGATGTCGGTGACCAGCAAACAGGCCGCCTGGGCGTGCCTTGCCACGCGCATGTTGACGATGTCGCTCGCCTGCAAGTTGATCTCGGCCGGCGAGCCGGCACCCTCGATCACCACCAGGTCGTTTTCGGCCCGCAGGGCATCGAGCGCCGTCTGGATGGTTGGCCAGACATGCTCGCTTCGGCCACGCCAGGGCATCTCGGTCAAGGCCTGACTCACCTGCCCCATGAGCACCACCTGGCTACGGGTATCGGCCTCGGGTTTGAGCAGCACAGGGTTCATGCGTACATCCGGTCGAGCCCAGGCCGCGAGCGCCTGGAAGTACTGGGCGCTGCCGATTTCACCCCACTGGCCGGTAAGGGTCGGCACCACGCGGGCGTTGTTGCTCATGTTCTGGGCCTTGAACGGTGCCACCCGGTAGCCTTGCGCTGCGTAGTAGCGGCACAAGGCCGTGGCCAACCAGCTTTTACCGGCACCGCTGGTGGTGCCCAGAACCATGATGCAGGCGGCGGTCAAGGGTGGCTTTCTGTTGGGGTGAGGGCGTCCAGCGCGTGGGCGAGGGCTAGACGGGCATCATCGGGCTGGGCGCTCAGGCGCCACCAGCCGGGCAGGCCGAAAGAGGTGGCGTCGCGAAGCTTGACGGCGCGGGCACGCAGCGCCTCTGCCTGGATCGGATACGGTGGACGGGCACAAAAATACGGCGTATGGCTGGGCTGACACTGCCAGCCACGGGCGGTCAGGTCATGGATCAGGCTTGTCTTCCATGCCCGCAGCGTCTTCAGACTGTTGCGGACCCAATCCTGCACCTCGGGCTGACTCCACTGCATCAGCAGCGCCACGCCATGACTGCCCACGGGCCACGAGGCGGCCATCGCGTCCAGTTCCATGGCTGTGGAACGTGCTAGTTCGGGGGCAATGACGTAGGCGGTGCGCACACCCGTCATGCCCAGCGCCTTGTTGGGCGACCAGACCTGCCAGCAGTTGGCCTGCAGGCTGGGACTCAGGGCGGGCGAGCCATCCAGACGCAAGGGCTGATAGGCGCAGTCCAGCGCCACCAGGGCATGAGGGTGCTGCATCAGCATGGCCAGGGCGGCAAGGTCTTCGTTCTGGCCCAAGGGGCTGCCCGGCTCGCACAGCCATGCCAAGGCGACCTGCGCCGGATGGTGTGACCGCTGTAAACCCCACGCGGCGGCGGCATGGGCATAGTCGCCATAGGCATGACGTGGCCACCATACGGACTGCCGACAGTGCAAGGCAGCCCAGCCCGTCAGACGCTGGATCCATTCGCTGGCGCTGCCCGCCAGCAGGATGCGGTGGGGTGCCACCCCATGCAAGTGAGCCAGCGCCTGCCGCAGCCGTGTGTACGACGGATCGGGGTAATGGCAGGCATCGGCCTGCTGAACTGCCCGAGCCACCTGCGGGCATGGGCCGCAGGCGTTGGCATTGGATGAAAAATCCCAGCGGGCGGGGCCTAGAGCATCGGTACTGCCATGTTCACGCAGTGGGAAAGTCATTTCACACCCCTCCCAGTAAAAGCGGGAACCACGACAACGGCAGGTACAGCCGTATCACTGCCAGTGCGGCCAGCAACCCGGCAGCGAGCCACAGCACCCGCCCACAAAGCGCCACGCCGGCAGCGATGTGTTTCGGCGAGGGTACAGGTGCCGACTCGTTGAGCACATACACGCCCTCCTTGCCCAGCCGCACGTTCAGTGCCAGTGCCAATGCCCCCATGGGCCAGCCGCCGTTGGGCGAAGGGATCAGACGGGCCAGCCGTGACAGCTCCTTCCAGCGTCGGCCACCGCCCACGGCCAGTATCAGGACCCCCGTGAGGCGTGCGGGTAGCCAGGACAGCACATCATCGGCCCGGGCTGCCCATTTCCCGGCCCAAGTCCAGATGCGGCCATTTCGTTCTCCACGGTAGCCCCACATGGCATCGGCGGTGTTGGCAAAGCGGTAGAGTGCGGCCCCCGGCAAACCAGCGACAGCGAACCAGAACAGCGGCGCCACCACCGAGTCGTTGAGATTTTCGGCCAATGTGGACACCGCAGCCTCGCGCACCTGGATTTCGCTCAGGTCGGTGACATCACGACTGACCAGCCGACCCACGCACGTCCGACCAGCCTCCAGCGAGTCCGCCAACGCCACCTCAACCGCGCACACCTCGTCGCGCAGCATGCGCCAGGACAGCATGGGTTTGAGCAGAGCGCCCAGCAGAACGGCCTGGGCCAGTGGGTGCAGGGTTTGCATCGCCCCAACGACGGCCTGCGCGAGAGCCACCACCAGCGCCCCACCCACACACCAGCCCAGCGCCCCTAGCCATAACTCGACCCTAGGCTGCGGAACAGCGCCGACTGCGCGTGACACGCGACGCCCGACCGCCCCTAGGTAATGCCCCATGGCCACCACCGGGTGCAGTCGCACAGGTGGCTCGCCAAACAGCACATCCAGCGCGAGCGCAACCAGCACCGCGCCAGCCAGCACAGCGGCATGTGAGGTAGGCAGGCCGATGAAGTCCATGACAAGATCAGGCGGGAGCACCTGTGGTCACGTCTGTCACTTGCTCGGGCGCTGCTGCGGTTGTGCGCCGGGCGAAAAACGCTGCATGGCCAGCGACTCGAGGCATTGTCGAGGATCTCATGCGGCATCAGTCCTCGATGCCCCGCTGAGCGGGAATACCCGCTTTGAAGGCGTGCTTGATCAGGGTCATTTCGGTCACGGTATCCGCCAGCTCGATGATTTCGGGCGGGCAGCGGCGCCCGGTCAGACACACATGCACATCGCGGGGACGAGAGCGCAGCGTCTGCAGTACCTCATCCAGCGGCAACCAGCCGTAGATCAGCGGGTAAGTGATCTCGTCGAGCACCACCAGAAAGTGCTGCCCGTCCAGCACCGATGCCTTGGCGCGCTCCCACCCCTGGCGGGCTAGCTGGGCAGAATGGTCGAGGTCTTTGCTTTTCCA
>DBAZ01000088.1:613-5171 GCA_002291945.1 Tepidimonas sp. UBA997 | reverse complement strand
GGCGGATTGGGCCATTGCGGTGCCGGTAGCGGCCACGGCAGCCAGGGCAATCAGAGTCTTTTTCATCGAGAAGTTCTCCAAGGTTGATAAAAGAGGCCGGAAGCCTAGCCCCCAAGCCAACCTCCGTTGTGGAAGTTGTTGCTATTGCACCAGAAGCGGCAGGGCTTTGCCACCTGTTGGCGCAAAAAATGGCCAAGTTGTTGCAGTTGTGCAACAAGCTGGCCCTGGCCGCTGCACGGCCGCCCCCCGGGTGCCTCAGCCCACCACTGCCCGGTTCCGCCCCTGGGCCTTGGCGTCGTAGAGCGCCAGGTCGGCACGGCGATAGACGCTGTCGGGGGTGTCGCCTTGCCGCAGTTGCGCCAGGCCGATGCTGATGGTGCATTGCCCGTAGGGCGGGTTGCCGCAGTGCACGATCGGATCGGCGGCCAGGGCGGCTTGCAGGCGCTGGGCGAGTTGCAGGGCCAAGTCGGCCGCCATCCCCTGAACCAGCAAGGCGAATTCCTCGCCGCCCAGGCGGGCGGGCAGGTCGAGTTCGGCGCGGGTGACGCTGCGCAGCTTGTCGGCCAGGCGCACCAGGGCCTGGTCGCCGGCCTGGTGGCCGTAGGCGTCGTTGTAGGCCTTGAAGTGGTCCACATCGACCAGCATGAAGGTGCTGGGGGTGCCATGGCGTTCGTGCTGCACCAGCATGAAACGCAGTCGCTCGTTGAAGGCTCGGCGGTTGGGCAGGCCCGTGAGGGGGTCGGTGAGGGAGAGCTGCTGCAGTTCATCCACTTGCCGCCGCACGACGCCGAGCAAGTCGTCGATCGTGCGCGTGAGGGTGCCGATTTCGTCGGTACGGCCGGTGTCCAGGGTGTTGCTCCACTGGCGCTGTGACAAGGTGTCTTGCATGGCGCGGCGCAGTTGTGCCAGCGGCGCAATGATCCACTGGTGCACCAGCAGCCACACCATCAGGCCGCTGAAGCTGATCAGCAAGACCACCAGCCAGCGCCGTTGCTCCAGGCGTTTGGTCGTGTCCTGCAGGGTGTGGCGCGGCCATTGCAGTTCCAGCCGGGCGACTTGCCAGCCATACAGGCTGTACAGCGGCTGGCTGACTCGCAGCAGCGGGCCGTCTGGCTCGATGGTGAAGGGCTCGCGCGAGAACAGGCTGCCCGGCACGTAGCGTGACCACGGCGGGCTGTCTTCCGGGCGCAGCACTTCGACGCTGAAGGGCATACCCAGTTGGGCCGATACGTGCTGCATGAATTCGGCGTCCAGCCAGCGGCCCATGACCAGCACACCGGCGGGCTCGCCCACGCCACTGCTGGGCAGCACGGGGGCGTAGCAGGTGAGCCCGATGCGCCCACCCGCCCGCACTGCACCGCAGCCTTCAGCGCTGACGCCGTGGCGGGCGAGTGCCAGCAGCAACTGGGGCCGTGAGGTCAGCTCGCGGGTCATGGGGGTGGCGTCATCGCCCAGCGGGCGTTCGGCCGTGACCAGCACGCGGCGCTGGGTATCGAGCAGCACCATCCAGTGCATGCCGGTCACTTCGACGGCTTCGATGGAGAGTTCATCGGCCGCAAACGTGCCCCCCGGTGCCTGGACGAATGCGTACAGCTCCGTCCAGTGGGCCCAGGTGCGCAGCACGCCGCGGGTGACCTGGGTTTGCGACTCGAACAACAGCGCCAGGCGCTGCATGCCGCTGCTGGAGAGCGCGACTTCGAGCTGTTCGGTGGAGCGCTGGGCCTGATACTCCAGCACCCAGAGCGCCGAGCCGCCGACCACCAGCACGGCCAGGGTGAGCGCCAGTGCAATGCGGTTTTTGAGGCTGCTCAGCATGGCTTCTGCGGGGGCTTGGCGGCTGGCCAGCCAAAAAACCGGGCAATGTCGGCCTGCTGCGCCAGCGCGTCTTGCCGCCCCAGGGTGATCAGCGCCTGGGTGAAGGGCGCTTCAAACAGCAGGTAGCTCAGGAGCGCTCCGTCCTGCCGGGGGCGGCCGCGTGGGGTCCGCGCCCCCAGGATGTTGAACAGGCGCCGGACGGTGGCGGGCAGGGCCTCGGCATGCCGGGCGGCGATGGCGTCGAGCCGCTGGGAAGGGGCAATGAGCAGCAGTTCCACCGGGCGCAGCGGGGTCGCGGCACGCGCTTCGGCCGGAATGAGGCTCAGGGTGTGGTTGATGCGGCGCAGGCGCTCGACGTCCACGGACAGATTGTCCAGAAAGATGCTGGACAAGGCGTGGCCCGCGATCTGCGCGAGCGTGGGGTATTCGTGGTGGTCGGCTTGGGGGGCCGTGGGCTCGGCCATGCGCCCCACCCCGATGACCAGTATGCGGTCGGCACCGAGGTGGATGGCCGGGGAGATGGGTGCCGTCTGCCGCATGGCGCCGTCACCGAAATAGGCGCGACCGCGCGGCCCGCGCAGCTTGACCGCCGGAAAAATGAAGGGGATGGCGGCGCTGGCCAGCAGATGTTCGACCCGGATTTCACACAACTGGGCCAGGCGCTGGTTGCGCACCCAGGACTGCATGGGGTAGGGGCTCTGATAGAACGTGACATGTTCGCCACTGGCGTAGTTGGAGGCCGTGACGGCGAGCGCCCGCAGGTGGCCTTCGTCCAGGTTGCGGTGGAGGCGCTGCCACTCGATCTGTTCCGTGAGCAATTGCCGCAAGGGCGACGGGTTGAGCAGGGAGCGGGGGCGCAGCCGCCGGTTGGCCCACAGCCAGCCCAGGCCCAGCAGCGACAGCCAGCGCGCACCCGACAGCACCATGTCGCTCAATTCGGCCCGGTACACCTGCCCGACGTGGAACTGTGACCATACCGCGACGAGTTGCCGCAGGGTTTGGGTGTAGGCGTGGGCACCGCAGGCCAGGGCCGTGGCATTGAGCGCCCCCGCCGACGTGCCGCAGATGACCTGAAACGGGTTGCCCGGCGCGGCCTGGTGCGCGGCACACAGTTCGTCAATCGCCTGCAGGACGCCCAACTGATAGGCCGCCCGCGCCCCGCCGCCACTGAGGATGAGGCCGGTGGTCAAGGCAGGGCCTCGCTCGGTGCATACGTCAACGCCAGTTGCGGTGCCGGAACCGCCAGCGTGACGATGGTGAGATCGTCGATCAGCAGGCGTTGGTGGCCCCAGACAATCTTGGGGGGGTTGTCGTCCACTTCGTAGCGCAAGAGCGAAGCCATGGAGTGTTTGTACCTCATCCCGGCTGAAATGGCTATGGCCATCATTTTGGATGGGGTTTTCCCCGACCCCTTGAAAAGCCCGGCAACCGCCCTTATCATTAGCACTCGTTGGAGTTGAGTGCTAACACTGGACTCCACGCATGTTCAACCCTTGTTCTGTGATTGTTACAGGAGATCTCATGAAACTTCGTCCTCTCGCCGATCGCGTGATCGTCAAGCGTCTGGAAAATGAAACCAAAACCGCTTCGGGCATCGTGATCCCCGACAACGCCGCCGAAAAACCCGACCAGGGTGAAGTACTGGCTGTGGGCCCCGGCAAGACGAACGACAAAGGCGAAACCAAGGCCTTGTCGGTCAAAGTGGGTGACCGCGTGCTGTTCGGCAAGTACAGCGGCCAGACCGTGAAGGTCGATGGCGACGAACTGCTGGTCATGAAAGAAGACGACCTGTTCGCCGTGGTGGAAAAGTAATTCGCCCCTGAAGCAACCCATCTATTGAAGGAATCTGACAAATGGCAGCAAAAGACGTAGTTTTCGGCGGCGAAGCCCGCGCCCGCATGGTCGAAGGTGTGAACATCCTGGCCAATGCCGTGAAAGTGACCCTCGGCCCCAAAGGCCGCAACGTGGTGCTCGAGCGCTCCTTCGGTGCCCCCACCGTGACCAAGGACGGTGTGTCCGTGGCCAAGGAAATCGAGCTGAAAGACAAGCTGCAGAACATGGGTGCGCAGATGGTCAAGGAAGTCGCTTCCAAGACCAGCGACAACGCCGGTGACGGCACCACCACCGCCACCGTGCTGGCCCAGGCCATCGTGCGCGAAGGCATGAAGTACGTGGCCGCCGGCATGAACCCGATGGACCTCAAGCGCGGCATCGACCGCGCCGTGGAGGCCCTGATCGTCGAGCTGAAGAAGGCCTCCAAGCCCACCACCACCAGCAAGGAAATCGCGCAGGTCGGCTCCATCTCCGCCAACAGCGACGCCTCCATCGGCGACATCATCGCCAACGCGATGGACAAGGTCGGCAAGGAAGGCGTGATCACCGTGGAAGACGGCAAGTCGCTGCAAAACGAACTCGACGTGGTCGAGGGCATGCAGTTCGACCGCGGCTACCTGTCGCCCTACTTCATCAACAACCCCGAGAAGCAGGCCGCCCTGCTGGACAACCCCTTCGTCCTGCTGTTCGACAAGAAGATCAGCAACATCCGTGACCTGCTGCCGACGCTGGAAGCCGTGGCCAAGGCCGGCCGTCCGCTGCTGATCATTGCCGAAGACGTCGAAGGCGAAGCGCTGGCGACGCTGGTGGTCAACACCATCCGCGGCATCCTGAAGGTCGTGGCTGTCAAGGCCCCAGGCTTCGGCGACCGCCGCAAGGCCATGCTGGAAGACATCGCCATCCTGACCGG
>DBAZ01000088.1:0-215 GCA_002291945.1 Tepidimonas sp. UBA997 | reverse complement strand
GCCAAGCGCATCGAAGTGGGCAAGGAAAACACCACCATCATCGACGGCGCTGGCGCGGCGCTTGACATCGAAGCCCGCGTGAAGCAGATTCGCGTACAGATCGAAGAAGCCACCAGCGACTACGACCGCGAGAAGCTGCAAGAGCGCGTGGCCAAGCTGGCCGGCGGCGTGGCCGTCATCAAGGTCGGTGCCGCCACCGAAGTCGAGATGAAGGA
>DBAZ01000030.1 GCA_002291945.1 Tepidimonas sp. UBA997 | reverse complement strand
GGGGTGCAGATTCTGCGGGGGTCAATCTGGTAGATCGTGCTTCGTCCGGTGCGCTCAATGCGCTTCAAAACGCCGGACTGCTGGAGGTCTGCAAGGTGCCCCTGCACCGTCCGCCCCCCCATGCTGCAACGCTTGGCAATCATGGCGATCGAAGGGAAGCACTCTCCCTGGTCGTTGGCGTAGTCGCACAGCGACAACAGGACCAGCTTGCGTCCAAAAGGCATGTCGGCCTTCCACGCCTCGTTCATTAGGGGGATGCTCACGAGCGATCCCCCGCCGTCTTTTGATCGGCCATGGTCAGACCCTCTCGGTCGGGGTTTTGGTTTTTCTTTTAGCCTCCTTGAACCACTCGGGGCGCTTTTCCCTCAGCTCGTAAACCCTGAGCTTCGGGAGGCTGTCGCCCCACTGGTGCACTGCGGCACTAGTGATGCCGAGGATTCGGGAGAGGGCCGTAGGAGACCCCGCAAGGGTGATGGCTCGTTTCGTTTTCATGGCCACCATTCTAAACACGCTTGCTGCGGCGTCAAGCGTTCTTATGCTGCCTCAATTTTTTTTAAGGTGGCTTTACAACCTCATGTAAAGTGCGCTAAGATATGCGTTCCAAACAGAAGGAGTGGTATGTACTCTATCCCCTACACTGCCGCTAACGTGCGGCAGATAAAAAAAGCAGCCGCAAGGCTGCTTCAAGAACCGCCGCGCGGGCTGCTGGTGAGCGTGGCCATGCAGGCCGCGCAAGGCCGCACCACTACAGAGCTGGATGCTGCTGGCGCTGGTGACGTGCGATTCCTGACCTGGCTGCGCACACCCATGGCCGACTTCGACCGGCAACACTTCGCCCGCGATGTGCTGGCCCGATGGGTGCAGGACGTGGGCGCATCGACGCTGTACCCGTTCACCCCGCGCACTGCTGACAACGACAGGCCTCAGGCCGCGCGACTGATCAAGTGCCTCGTCGCTGTCAAGACCGAGGACGGCGAGACCACCTACGACGGCCTGTTTCCATCGACCTGTGACGCGGTGATTGACGCGCAAGCTCGTGTAGGCATGCGCCCATGCAAGGTCAGCGTGAAGGTGCGGCCGTGAAGAAGTTCCTGACCAATTTCCTTTACTGGAAACGCCGTGGCCTATCCGTCCGCCGTGCTTGGAACCTCGCAAAGGTGACGCTATGAACGGCATCCCTTGCGCGGTCACCGCTGACCTGAACCGATACCTCGCGCAACTGGACGAGGACGACCACTGGCAGGAAGCCTTAGGCGCCCGCCAAGAAGAACTGCTCGCTGATGGCGGCGACTGCTTCCCGTTCCAGACCGACAACCTGTCCGAGGCGATCTGCGAAATCGACATCGAGACCGTGGCCACAGCACTCAAGGCCGGGAACCACGAAGAGGCAGGAAAGGCGCTCGCCGGATTGGTCTGCGCCTATTGGGAGCGCGAAGCCCAACGCAGGGCAGAGCGCGAAATTCAAAACGAACGAGCAGCGAATGCCTGCCCACGTTGCCGTGGGCGCGGCTGCCGCCACTGTGACGAAGACTACGGAAGGGACTACTGATGAGCGCACCGAACGATGCCTTTTTGAAGGCGCGCCAATCTGGCCTTGGGGGAAGCGACATCGCAACCCTACTCGGGATCAACCCGTTTTCGACCAAGCTCGAACTCTACTTGCAGAAGCGGGGCGAGATCGAACCGACCCCTGACAACAGAAGAACCAAAGCCGGTCGAGTGATGGAGCAAGTCATCGCTGCGATGGTTTCCGAGCGCACTGGCAGCAAGCTGCGCCGAGTGAATCGGACGCTGCGCCACCAGAAGCATGATTTTCTAATCGCCCACATTGACCGGGACTTCGTTGGCATCGCCAAAGGGCTAGAAATCAAGAACGTCAGCCCGCGAATGGGCTATCTGTGGGGCAAAGACGGGCAGCCAGACGCAGTCGCTGAGTACTACGTTCCGCAGCCGCACCACTACATGCTCGTACTTGATTACCCGGCATTCGATGTGGCGGCCTATTTCGGCGGTGATGACCTTCGCATCTACCCGATGGAACGCGATCCAGAAATGGACGGGATCATCATCGATACGGCTCACGACTTTTGGCACAAGCATGTCTTGGCAGGAGTGCCGCCTGAGCCTGAATTCGGCCACCCGGCAACGCTGCCCATGTTCAAGCGCCTGTACCCAGGCACAAACGGGGCGGCCATTGAAGCCGACGAATTGATCCTGCACTGGGCCAAGGTCGCCGAAGACGCTGCGAAGCGTGCGACCGAATACGACAAGGTCGCAGAGGCAGCGAAAAACCATCTTCTGGCCTTCATGGGCGACGCCGCTGTTCTGAAACTGGACGGCAACAAGGTGTTCAGGCGCAAGTTGATCCAGAAGAAACCCTACACCGTCGAGGCATCCAGCTACATCGACGCACGTTTTGGCACAACCAAGGAGTAAGCATGAATAAAGACATCACCACCAACCCGTTCGCGGCCTCCGTCCCGGCGCAATCGCGACAAGGCGGGAACGCAGTCGCGCAAACCGATCAGCAACGCGCTGTTGCCGAAGTGCAGGCCGCCATGATGATCGCCCGGATGAATCCGCGCGACCAAATCGCGGCGATGGATCGCATCCTGAACTCGTGCGCACGGCCAACCTTGGCCGACGCCGCCGTCTATACCTACTCGAAAGGCGGCTCTGACGTGTCAGGCCCGTCGATCAGACTGGCCGAGGCAATGGCACAAGCATGGGGAAACATGCAGTTCGGCATCCGCGAACTAGATCAGGCAAACGGCGAATCGACGGTTCAGGCCTACGCCTGGGACGTTGAAACGAACACCCGACGCGAGATAACCTTTCAGGTTCCGCACATCAGGCACACGCGCAAAGGTGCCTACAAGATCGAAGACCCCCGCGAAGTTTACGAGCTGGTAGCGAACCAAGGCGCTCGTCGCTTGCGTGCCTGCATCTTGGCCGTGATTCCAGGCGACGTTACCGAGGCCGCCGTCGCTCAGTGCGAAACGACGATGCGAACGAAAGCAGACACGTCGCCGGAGGCCATGCAGAAGATGGTGGCCGCATTCGAGCCGTTCGGCGTCACCAAGGAGCAGATCGAGAAGCGCATCCAACGTCGCCTTGACGCCATCCAAGCCGCCCAGGTCGTCAGCCTCAAGAAGATTTATGCCAGTCTGCGTGACGGCATGAGCGCCCCAGCGGATTGGTTTGAAGCCGCCGAGGGAGAAGCGCCAGCAGCCGCACACACCTCAGCATCGCGCACGGATTTGGTCAAGGCAAAAGCCCGCGCCCAGCTTGAATCATCGACGCAGCAAAAGCCACCTGCTACCGACGCCCCCCAGTCCCAATCAATTATCCACCCCTGAAAGGCAAATATGACCACGCAAAAACCCGAAACCACCGCCACTGTGGCCGCAGAAAAGCCCACCGGCAAAGCGCCCGACACCCTGCCCGCGCTTCGAATCGAAGTCACCGGCAAGGTCACGGCATCAAATCTGGCTGAGTTCAAGGAAACCGCGCTGGCGGCCATTCGTGGCGTGAACCGGCAGCTTGCCACCGACCAGGATTTCGCTGACGCCGAGCAATCCGTGAAGTGGTGCGAAGAAGTCGAGTCGCGGCTGGCGGCCGCCAAAGAGCATGCCCTGTCCCAGACGACCAGCATCGACCAACTGTTCAAAGCCATTGACGACATCAGCGCCGAGGCGCGTAAGGTGCGGCTGGAGTTGGGCAAGCTGGTCAAGGGGCGCAAGGATGAGCTGCGCGAGCAGATTGTGACGGGCGCCCTGCGCAAGCTGGACGCTCACACTGCCAAATTGGCCGAGCGCGTGGGCCTTCGGATCAGCGGCATCAAGGCGGACTTTGCCGGGGCCATCAAAGGCAGGCGCAGCCTGGCCAGCATTCAAGACGCCGTGGACACCGAACTGGCCCGCGCCAAAATCGCCGCCAGCGAGCAGGCCGACCTAATAGAGTTTAACATCAAGTCGCTCAAGGGCGAGGCGCACGACTGGGGCTTCCTGTTCCCCGACCTGGCGCATGTGGCCGGCAAGAGCGCCGAGGACTTCTCCAATCTGATGATGGCTCGCATACAGGCGCACCAGGACGCCGAAGCCGCACGCAAGCTGCGCGAAGCCGAAGCAGCCGCCAAGGCTGCCCAGGCGGTGCAGCAAGCCGCTAACACAACCAAAGCGCCAGACGCGCCGCCCGTAGTGCATACGCAAGCCGCATTGCAAAAGGCCGCTGATTCCGGTACCGGCATCAAGCTGGGCGACACTAGCCCCGACATCATCATCGAAGGTGATGTTCGCATGAGCCAAATCGACAACATCATGATGTTGGCGGACCGTTACGCCATGATGTTTGGCGACAGCCGCAACGATGCGCCTAATCGCCAAGCACTACGCACCGCCATCGAGCAGGCGCTGGGGCCGGGGGAGCAGCGGCAAACCAGTGCGCATTGCACCCGCTGAGTTTGACGGCGCGGCAAAGATGCAGTGCTGGCAACGATAGAAGACGACGACGGCGAAGAAGCCGAAAGCGTGCGCGACCTGCGCACGGCGCTGGCCTACGCACTTGACCCCTACAAACGCGAAGGAACCTTACTGTGAGCCGACCATTTGACCCTAGCCACCCCGAGCAGGTGGCGTATGAAGAAACGTGCAGCATGTGGCTGGCCGAAGGCACAAGCGACCGCGAGAAGCACGCCTACCGCGACGGCCATCACAAGGGATGGAACAACGCGGTGCAGGGGCTGGAGGAAGTCTGCGCGGCCCTGCGCACTGCGATGGCAGACAAGCGAGCGTTTGCGATTTGCATCGAGGGGCGCAACGGCGCCATGTTCGCGCTGCACAACTTGGATGACAGCGTGATTGCCGCTCGCATGCTGGAGCGGATAGCGCGTAAGCAGCGTGCCGATGCTGCCTAACGCATGAATTCAGGGGCGTGCCGGGCTTTATCGGCACGTCCGCTGGACTGACGGTTAGAGCACATCTTGGAGGAGAACAGATGAAATCATTGGCAGGCACCCTGGCAGCACCGTTTCCGTACTTTGGCGGGAAGTCGCTGGCGTGCGAGACGGTATGGGCCGCGCTGGGAGACCCAGAAAACTACGTGGAGCCGTTCGCAGGCTCTGCGGCCATGCTGCTTGGCCGCCCGAACGTAGGAAAAGTAGAAACGATCAACGACGCGGACGGTTTCGTGGCGAACTTTTGGCGTGCGGTGTCGCTGAATGCGGCTGAGGTTGCGCGGCACGTTGACTGGCCAACAAACGAGGCAGACCTGATAGCGCGGCACTCGTGGCTGGTGCGCAATGCGCTTGGCCTGCTGCAGCGCCTAGAGGCCGACCCGGACTACTACGACGCGAAGGTGGCAGGGTGGTGGTGCTGGGGTGCCTGCAACTGGATCGGCAGCGGCTGGTGCAGCGGCACCGGGCCGTGGCAGCACGACGGCGAGAAACTGGTGGCCGCCCGGCAACTGCCGCACCTGGGC
>DBAZ01000067.1 GCA_002291945.1 Tepidimonas sp. UBA997 | reverse complement strand
CACTGACGCGGGGCTGTGCCGGTGGCCCACGTCCCGAAGAATCCGGCCATAGGCCTGCGCGACGGGGTTGCGCCGAGTTGCGTGGCCCTGCCGCACATGCGGGTGCCCGCTTGGCCGTCCGTGCTGGACTTTTTGGTCGATCGCATGCCCCGGGTGGGTCGTGACGCATGGACGCAGCGCATGGCACAGGGCGAGGTGCTGGGCGAAAACGGCCAGCCATTGCCGCCCGACACCCCGTATCTGAACGGTCAACGGGTGTACTACTGGCGTGCGCTGGCCGAGGAAGCCGTCATTCCTTTTGCGGCCACGGTGATCTATCGGGATGCGCATCTGGTCGTGGCCGACAAGCCGCATTTCTTGCCGGTCACGCCCGGTGGCCGATACGTGCAGCAAAGCCTGCTGGTGCGACTCAAGCGCACATTGGGGCTGGCCGACCTGAGCCCCCTGCACCGGATCGACCGCGAAACCGCCGGGCTGGTCGTGTTCAGCGTGCGCCCGCCGGAACGGGACGCCTACCAGCGCCTGTTTCGCGAGCGGCGCATCGACAAGATCTATGAAGCCATCGCGGCGGCGGCTCCCCACCTCGATGGGCCGCTGACGCGGCAGAGTCACATCCGGGAATGTGAGGGCGCGTTCTACAAAATGCGTGAGGCCGCGCCGCACGAGGGGCGGGCAGCGAACAGCGAAACCCGCATCGAGCGCTTGGAACAACGCGGGCTGTGGGCGCGTTACCGCTTGCAGCCCGTCACCGGCCGCAGACACCAGTTACGGGTTCACATGCACGGTCTTGGGCTGCCGATTGCGGGCGACCAGTTCTACCCCGTCGTCGTGAAAGCGCCCGGCGAGGCGGAAAGCTACGCCAACCCGCTACGCCTGCTGGCCCGCAGCCTCCGATTCACCGACCCGGTCACTGGCCAGGAGCGGTATTTTCAGAGCCAACGAATCCTCGACTGGCCGCACGAACAGCCTGGCCGCACAGTCAATGATCACGATTGACGATAATAACGCCATTCGTTATCATCAGCCATGATCCTCGATTTTCGCTGTAGCGACACGCAAGCCCTGTTCCAAGGCAAGCGCGTGAAACGATTGGTGAACGTGGAAGCGGCTGCCCTGCGCAAACTGCAACAACTGCATGCCGCCACCAGCCTCGACTTTCTGCGTGTACCCCCAGGCAACCGGCTTGAATTGTTGGCTGGCAACAGACAAGGGCAGCACAGCATCCGGATCAACGATCAGTGGCGTCTGTGCTTTGTCTGGCGCGATGGCCACGCCCGAGCCGTAGAGATTGTGGACTACCACTGAAAGGCCACCATGAAACGCGAAGTCCCGCTGGTTCACCCCGGCATCATCTTACTGGAAGACTGGCTCAAACCGATGGGCCTGAGTCAATACGCGGTGGCCAAGGCCATAGGCGTGCCGCCACGGCGCATCAACGAGATCGTCAAAGGCCAACGAGGCATCACGGTGGATACCGCCTTGCGGCTGGCCGCCTTTTTTGGCACCGATGCCCAAAGCTGGATCAACCTGCAAACGCACCACGACACCGAACGGGCTAGGGCAGCCATGGCCGACATGCTGGCCCGGATTGCGCAGCACGGCAAGGCACCCGCCTGAAGTCTGGCCGCACTCTGGAAGTCAGGCCCGCTCGGCCACCCAGCCCTGAACGCTGGCCAGCGCTTGCGGCAGGCCAGCGGCGTCGGTGCCGCCCGCCATCGCCATGTCGGGCTTGCCGCCGCCTTTGCCACCCACCTGCTGGGCCACGAAGTTGGCCAGCTCACCGGCCTTGACCTTGCCCACGCTGTCGGCGGTCACACCGGCGGCGATCTGCACCTTGCCGCCATCGACGGCGGCCAGCACGATGGCGGCGGTTTTGAGCTTGTCCTTGAGCTTGTCGAGGGTCTCGCGCAAGGTCTTGGCGTCGGCACCGTCGAGCTGGACGGCCAGCACTTTGAGGCCTTGCACATCGACCGCCTGCGCCACCAGCTCATCGCCCTGGGCGGAGGCGAGCTTGCCCTTCAAGGCCGCCACTTCTTTTTCCAGCGCCTTGACTTGCTCCAGCGTCTGCGCCGCACGGGCGGCAAGCTCTGTGGTCGGGGCTTTGAGCACGCCCGCCGTGTCGGCCACCGTGCTTTCCAACTGCTGCAGGTAAGCCAGTGCGTTGGCACCGGTGACCGCCTCGATGCGGCGCACGCCAGCAGCTACGCCGCTTTCGGCCACCACTTTGAACAGGCCGATGTCGCCGGTGCGCTGCACGTGCGTGCCGCCACAGAGTTCGCGGCTGGAGCCGATGTCGAGCACGCGCACCGTTTCGCCGTACTTCTCGCCAAACAGCATCATGGCACCGGTCTTGTGGGCGCTTTCGATGTCCATCACACGGGCTTCGGTGGCGCTGTTGGCGAGGATTTCGGCGTTCACTTGGGCTTCGATGGCGCGGATGTCGGCGTCGGTCAAAGGGGCATGGTGGGCAAAGTCGAAGCGGGTGCGCTCGGCGTTGACGAGGCTGCCCTTTTGCTGCACATGGGCACCCAGCACTTCACGCAAGGCCTTGTGCATCAGGTGGGTGGCGCTGTGGTTGCGCACGGTGGCCACACGCAGGGCCATCGCGACTTGCGCGTCCACCCGGTCACCCACCGCCAGCGTGCCCTGCTCGACCACCCCGTGGTGGCCGTACACGTCGGCCTTGATCTTCTGCGTGTCGGCCACCTCGAAGCGGGCCGAGCCACTGGTGAGAACACCTTCGTCACCGACCTGGCCGCCGCTCTCGGCGTAGAAGGGCGTCGTGTCCAGCACCACCACACCGCTCTGCCCGCGCCTGAGGACGGCCACCGGGGTGCCTTCGTGGTAGAGCGCGACCACCTTGGCCGTCGCTTCGAGCTGCTCGTAGCCGACGAAGCGGTTGCCGGCACCGCTGTACTCCAGCGCCTTGTCCATCTTGAACTTGCCGGCGGCGCGGGCCTGCGCCTTTTGGCGCTCCATGGCGGCCCTGAAGCCGTCGGCATCGACCGCCACGCCGCGTTCGCGGCACACGTCGTTGGTGAGATCCAGCGGGAAGCCGTAGGTGTCGTGCAGCTTGAAGGCCACGTCACCGGGCAGCAGCTTGGCACCATCGAGGGCGCGAGGGCTGACTGCGGCCGGAGCCAGCGCCGCATCGAGAATGTCCATGCCGTTTTCCAGCGTCTCGTAAAAGCGCTCCTCCTCGGCCTTGAGGATGTCGGTGATGCGCTGGGCCTGCGACGCCATGCTGGGGTAGGCCGCGCCCATCATCTGCACCAGATCGGGCACCAGCTTGTGGAAGAACGGCGTCTTCTGGCCCAGCTTGTAGCCGTGGCGGATGGCGCGGCGGATGATGCGGCGCTGCACGTAGCCGCGGCCTTCGTTGCTCGGGATCACGCCGTCGCTGATGAGGAACGCGGTGGCGCGGATGTGGTCGGCGATCACCTTGAGCGAGGGGTTGGCGAGGTCGGTGGTGCCGGTCGCGCGCGCCGCAGCCTTGATGAGCACGTCGAAGATGTCGATTTCGTAGTTGCTGTGTACGTGCTGCAGGATGGCGGCGAGGCGCTCCAGACCCATGCCGGTGTCCACGCAGGGCGCGGGCAGCGGCGTGACGGAGCCGTCTTCGTGCATCTCGAACTGCATGAAGACGTTGTTCCAGATCTCGATGTAGCGGTCGCCGTCTTCGTCGGGGCTGCCCGGCGGACCGCCGGGGATGTGGTCGCCGTGGTCGTAGAAGATTTCCGAGCAGGGGCCGCAAGGGCCGGTGTCGGCCATCATCCAGAAGTTGTCGCTCTTGTAGCGGCCGCCCTTGTTGTCGCCGATGCGGATCACGCGCTCGGGTGGCAGGCCGATTTCCTGGGTCCAGATGTCGTAGGCCTCGTCGTCCTCGGCATAGACGGTGGCGAGCAGGCGCTCTTGGGGCAGCTTATAGACCTCGGTCAGCAACTCCCAAGCCCATTGCAGGCTTTCGCGCTTGAAGTAGTCGCCAAACGACCAGTTGCCCAGCATCTCGAAAAAGGTGTGGTGGCGGGCGGTGTAGCCCACGTTCTCGAGGTCGTTGTGCTTGCCGCCGGCGCGCAGGCAGGCCTGCACCGAAGCCGCACGCACGTAGCTGCGCTTGTCGCTGCCCAGGAACACGTCCTTGAACTGCACCATGCCGGAGTTGGTGAACATCAGGGTCGGGTCGTTGCCCGGCACCAGCGGGCTGGAGGCCACCACGGCGTGTCCGCGCTGGGCAAAGAAGTCCAGAAAGGTCTGGCGGATTTGGGCCACGGTGGCCACGGGCGTCGCAATGGGCTGGGTCATGATGGGCTGGCGATGTAAGCTGAAACGATTCCAGCAAACCTGCTATTTTAGGCGTTGGAGGGTGTTGCGGCGTGGGCGGCACGCCCGAGGCGCTGGGTCAGTTCGGCAGCCGTCGCTGGCTCGCAGAGGGGCGCAGCTTGCCCGGCCCACAAGGGGCTGCAGTCGTCCAGACCGGCGGCTTCGGCCGCACTGCGCAGCCCTGCCATCGCCCACCCGGCGAGCGGAAAAGCAGGCGCACGGGCACTCAGGCAGGTGGCACCGTCGCCCAGCTCTCGCATGGCCCGGTTCACGATGCCCCGTGCCGGGCGGCCCGTGAACACGTTGGTCAGGGCCGTATGGCGGGCCCGATCAGACGCAAGCGCGGCCCGGTGCAAGGGATGGGTCTGCGCCTCCGGGCACAACAGATAGGCGGTGCCCACCTGCACCCCGGCTGCGCCCAGCGCCAGGGCCGCCTGCACCCCGGCCTCGTGGGCTATTCCACCCGCCGCCAGCACGGGTATGCGCACCGCCCGCACCACTTGCGGCAGCAGGGCCAGCAGGCTGGTCTGGGTGGTCACGTCGGTGGTGAGGAACATGCCCCGGTGGCCGCCTGCTTCCAAGCCTTGGGCAATCACCACATCCACCCCGCGCTGCTCCAGCCAGCGGGCTTCGTCCACCGTCGTGGCGCTGCTCCAGACTTGGCCGCCCCAGGCCTTGATCGCCCCCACCAGTTCCGGCCTGGGCAGACCGAAGTGAAAACTCACCACCGGGGGCCGGTAAGGCCGGATCAGATCGAGCAGTTCGCGGCTGAAGGGCGAGCGGCTGGCGACGGCCCGCCCAGCGGGCAGGCTGACCCCCAGGCGGTCTGCCAGCGGGCGCAAGGCATCGAGCCAGGCCTTTTCGCGCACCGGGTCGTCGGGGGGCGGGTTGTGGCAAAAGAAGTTCACATTCCAAGGGCCTTGCGCCTGCTTGGCGAGCACGCTCAACTCCTGCTGCAGCGCGTCTGCCGACAAGGTCGCCGCCGCCAGCGACCCGACCCCGCCAGCCGCGCAGACGGCCAGCGCCAAGGCACTGCCTTGCGAGCCCGCCATGGGTGCCTGCACCACGGGCCACGGGGTGCCCACCGCCTTCAAAAACGCCTGCATGGAATGGTTCATGGCAGCATTGTGCCGCGCCAGCGGGTTATGCTCCCAGCCATGCGCATCAATCTGATTTATGCCCGGGCCGCCAACGGCGTGATCGGCCACCACAACGCCATGCCTTGGCACCTGCCCGAGGACCTCGCTCATTTCAGGCAATGCACCCAGGGCTGCCCCGTGATCATGGGGCGCGCCACCTGGTGCTCCCTGCCGCCGCGTTTTCGGCCCCTGCCGGGTCGGCCAAATCTGGTGCTGACACGCGATGCCGCCACCGCACAGGCCTTGGCTGCGCAAGGGGCCTTTGCCATGCTCAGCCTGGAAGCGGCACTGGCGCACTGTCGCGCCTTGCCGGATGCACCGCCCGAGGTCTGGATCATCGGGGGGGCGCAGATCTATGCCCAGGCCGAACCACTGGCCCAACGCGCCGTCGTCACCGAAATCGGGCAGGCCTTCGAGGGCGATGCCTACGCGCCCACGCTCGGCAGCGCCTGGCGCGAAGTCGAACGCAGCCCGCAACGCTCCAGCTCCGGCCTGCCTTACGCCTTCGTGGTCTATCAGCGCGTCTGAGTTTAGGCCTTGGGCTTGGGTGGCTCGAGGTAGCGCGCATCCGACCAGGTAGCCAGCCACTGCGGCGCAAAGGCCACGAACACGGCAGCCAACAGTCCGGTCAGAAAGGCGTCGCTCCAGGCGATCAGCCAGCGGGCCACCAGCGCTTCGCGCAGCGTGTTGCCGTGCAGCAAATGGTGTACGACTTCAAACAGTGCGCCGGCCATGAACACGGCCACCGCCGTTCCCAAAAAGGCCCGCCCCAGCGTGTAAATGAACAAGTTGGGTGGCAGCCAGCGGCGCAGCAGCGCTCCGATGCCCAGCGCCAGCGTGGCGGGCACCAGGCCCATCCAGACCCACTGCGTCAGCACGGCGGGCCATGCGGCGTCGCCCAGCACCCAGACCAGCACAGCCACCAGCGCCAACACCGGCACCGTCAGTGGCCAACCCAGCATCAGCAACACCAGCACCGCACCCGACAATTGCACCTGCAAGCCTTGGGGCAATTGCTGAGGCAACAGCCAGAACCAGGGCAGCAGGGCCAGTACGGCCAAGGTAGGGGTGAGCAAGGGGCCGTCGAGCATGCGCCAGGGGCGGGTCAGCAGGGCCAGCCCGAGTGCCAATGCCCCCAAGGCGGCTTCCACCCAGGTCAAGACCGACAGCGCAGCGTCCATGGGCGTTTCACATGCCGGGCCATTTGGGCATGCCCATGCCCTTCATGCCACCGAACTTTTTCATCATCTTCATCAGCCCCCCGCCCTTCATCTTTTTCATCATGTCCTGCATCTGCTCGAATTCCTTGAGCAGGCGGTTGACTTCCTGCACCTGCACACCGGCCCCGGCGGCGATGCGGCGCTTGCGGGTGGCCTTGATGATGTCGGGCTTGCGGCGCTCCTGCGGCGTCATGGCGCAGATGATGCCCTCCTTGCGCTTGATGTCTTTTTCGGCCCGGCCCAGGTCGGTCTCGCTGGCCTTGGCGGTCATTTGGCTGGGCAGTTTGTCCATCAGGCTACCCAAGCCACCCATTTTCTTCATCTGGCGGATCTGCTCCAGAAAGTCCTCCAGATCGAAGCCTTCACCGCTCTTGACCTTGGCCGCCAGCTTCTGCGCTTGCGCCAAGTCCACCCCGGCGGTCACCTGCTCGACCAGCGCCACGATGTCGCCCATGCCTAGGATGCGCCCGGCGTGGCGTTCGGCGTCGAACACCTCCAGCCCGTCGATCTTTTCGCTCACCCCGGCAAACTTGATCGGGGCACCCGTGACGGCCCGCACCGACAGCGCCGCCCCGCCACGCGAGTCGCCGTCCATCTTGGTCAACACGATGCCAGTCAGCGGCAGCGCTTGCCCGAAGGCCTTGGCGGTGTTGGCGGCGTCCTGGCCTTGCATGGCGTCCACCACGAACAAGGTTTCCACCGGGTTGAGCGCCGCGTGCAGCAGCTTGATTTCGGCCATCAGGGCGTCGTCGATGGCGAGTCGGCCTGCCGTATCCACCAGCAGCACATCGACGTGGTGTTTGCGGGCGTAGTCCAGCGCTGCGCGGGCAATGTCCAGCGGTTTTTGCTCGGGCGTGCTGGGAAACCATTCGGCCCCGGCCTGCCTGGTCACGGTTTTCAACTGCTCGATGGCCGCTGGGCGGTACACGTCGCCCGAGACGGTGAGCACCTTTTTCTTGCGCTTGTCGATCAGCAGCTTGGCCAGCTTGGCGGTGGTGGTGGTTTTACCGGCACCCTGCAAACCCGCCATCAGGATGACGGCCGGGGGCTGCGCCGCGAGGTTGATGTCGCTCACGCCCGCGCCCATGGTGGCGGCCAGTTCCTTGTTGATGATGCCCACCAGCGCCTGCCCCGGTGTGAGCGATCCCACCACTTCCTGGCCGAGCGCTTTTTCCTTCACGCGGGCAATGAAATCGCGCACCACTGGCAGGGCCACGTCGGCTTCCAGCAAGGCCATGCGCACCTCGCGCAACATGTCGGTGACGTTGCTTTCGGTGATGCGCGCCTGACCACGCATTTCCTTGACCAAGCGGGACAGTTTTTCAGTAAGGGCGGAGGCCATGCGGTGCTTTGTGGGGTGTGGGGCAGCAGCCGGCCCGGCGGGCCGTTAAACTCTGGGAATGATTTTAGCCGCGAGCCTTTGGTGGATGACCTTGCCCTCCCTGGGGGCCGCGCTGGGCTACGCCGTGTTGGCTGGTTTTTCCGCCCGCATGGGTCGCCATGCCATCCATGCCATCATGCTGGCGGTCTGGCTGCTGCACGGGCTGACCCTGGTGACCATGCTGGGCTTCGAGCCCATCCGCTTCGGTTTCGCCACCCTGCTGTCGGTCACGGCCTGGCTGGTATTGACCATCTACTGCCTTGAAACCCGGCTCTACCCCCAGCTCAGCACCCGCTGGACGTTGGCCGGTCTGGGTGCTCCGGCGGTCCTGCTGGCGCTGGTCTTCCCGGGCTCGATCCACCCGTCACTGCCGTCAGGCTGGATGCCGCTGCACTGGATCCTGGGCATGGCTTCTTACGGCATGGTGGGGGTAGCGGTCGCCCATGCCTGGATGATGCAGCACACCGAGCAGCACATCCGCCGCGGAACCCCTTTGTCGAACGCCTTGCCTTTGCTGGCGCTGGAGCGCCTGACCTTCCGTTTCGTCGCCGCTGCCTTTGTGCTCCTGACACTCACGCTGCTGGCAGGTGGGTATTTCAGCGTCCTCTTGCCGACGAGCGGCTGGGCCTGGACGCATAAAACACTGTTCACGGTTTTGTCCTGGGCGGTATTGGGCGTTTTGTTGCTCGGACGCCAGTGGCGGGGCTGGCGTGGCCGACTGGCAGTGCGGATGCTGTACGCATCCGCCGGTTTGCTGCTTCTGGGTTATGTGGGCTCGCGGTTTGTTCTGGAAGTGGTGTTGCAGCGATGATGAAATACCTGCTGATCCTTGCCGTACTGGTGGTGGCTTACCTGATCTGGAAGCGCAATCGCCGCCGCAAAGCCGAGGCACAGGCCCAGCAAACTGCGGCTCAGCGGCAGACCCAACCCCCGCCGGCCACACCCTCCGCGATGCTGACCTGTCGCCATTGTGGGCTCCATCTTCCCCTGACTGACGCCACGCAAGGCTCACTGGGTTTCTACTGTGGCCCGGAACACCGCCGCCTCGCAGAAGGCTGATCCTGCCGAGCCGGGGCCGGGTTCTGCATTTGCCCCGTCGTGGTTTTTGCCGCCTGCGAACCCGTCGTTGCGCATCAGTGCGCTGACCAAGACCGACGAGCCTTCCAGCTCCCGACTCTGGACATACCTGATGGGAGCACGGGTGCTGGTCGCGGTCGGGCTACTCGGCATCCAGGCCGTTTCGTACACGCGCGAACCCAACAATCTCTGGCTCCTGCTGCTCTGCGCAGCCTACCTCCTGGCCACTGCGGCGGGGTTGAGGTGGTCCAAACCCAGTCGTTCTGATGCATACTGGGCCCCTGGCTGGGCTTTGACTCTCTGGGTCGACCTGACCGTCTTTGGCATTTTGCAGACCTTTGAGCAGGGTGAATTCAACTACACCCCCCTGTTTGTGCTGCCGGTCTTGCTGGCTTCTGTGCTGGGCCCCTTGCTGCTGGCCCTGGGCAGCGCGGCGTTTGCGACGCTGGTTTTTCTGTTCGACGCTTTCAGCAGTGAAGTCCTGCGGCCAGGCTTGCCATCGATCAGTTACATCCAGGGTGCCATCACCGGTGCAGGCTTGTTTCTGGTGGCGCTGCTGGCCAACCAACTGGCCGCACGCCTGAACAAGGAAGAGGCCCAAGCTCGGCTCAACCGGGCCTGGGCCGATGCCGAATCCCAGGTCAATCAACTCATCGTGACCGGACTGAGTGAAGGGGTCATGGTCATGGATGCCCAGGGACATATCTGGCACGCCAATCCAGCAGCCTGTGCCATGCTGGGCGACCGGCATGCGCTGCCGCCCTATGAGCGCTTGGCCCGCTCACCGGCTTGGCTTTTGCTCAGCGCCTGGGCACGCACCGTGATCCAGATCGGCGAAGACGACCAAGGCGAATTCACCTTGCCGCGGCCTTCTGGCGAAGGGGTCCGCGTTGATGTGCGCGCCCGACTCAGCCCGGCCGGCGCTGCCGGAGCCGGTTCGCAAACGGCCTGCGTGATTTTCATGGAAGACTTGCACGATGTGGAAAACCGCGTGCGCAACGAAAAGCTCGCCGCGATGGGGCGAGTGTCGGCGGCTGTGGCCCATGAGATCCGCAATCCACTGGCTGCCATTTCGCAGGCGAATGCCTTACTCGCCGAAGAAACACTCAGCCCCGCCCAGCAGCGTCTGACCTTCATGATCGGCCAAAACGCCCAGCGCCTGCGCCGAACGGTCGATGACATCCTGGACGTTGCCAAGCTGCCGAATCACCCGGGCCAGACACGCACAACGCTGCCACTGGACACCCTGACTGGCGAACTGGTGGCAGAGTGGAACCTGCAACACCCTGCAGGCCCTGAACCCGACTGGAAGCCGGGTGCCCCCGGCGTGCGTATCACCTTCGATGCCGAACACTTTCGCCGTGTTCTGGTCAACCTGCTGGACAATGCCCGCCGACATGCCCCTCCTGGCCAACTGCGGATTGACGTCGCCACCACGGCATCGGGAACGCTGGAAGTCTGGAATCCGGGGCCGCCTCTGGCTGCCACGGTGGCCGAGCATCTGTTCGAGCCGTTCAGTTCGTCACAAAGCCGATCCAGTGGCCTGGGGCTTTACCTCTCTCGCGAGCTGTGCCACCGCTACGGGGCGACCCTGAGTTACCGAGCGGTTTACCGGCATCAGTCGTACGGACATGCGTTCACCGTTGCATTCAAGGCCTCATCGGCATAATCCAGACTCATGGCTCCCACTCACCGCCTTCTGGTTGTTGACGATGAACCCGATCTGCGTACGCTCTACGAGCTGACGCTGCTGAAAATCGGCTATCAGGTGGATGCTGCCAGCGACATGACCGAAGCCCGCCAGTGCCTGGCCCATACGCGCTACGATTTGCTGATCACCGACATGCGCCTGCCCGACGGTTTGGGCCTGGACCTGGTGCGCGAGCTTCAATCAGCGCAGCGAGCCGAGAAATCGATTGTCGTCACAGCCTACGGCTCGGCAGAAAGCGCGGTCGATGCGCTCAAGGCTGGTGCGTTCGATTACCTGACCAAGCCAGTTGATCTGGCGCAGTTCCGAGCTGCGGTGGCCAATGCCTTGCGTCAAGAGCCCCCTGTGACGGGTAGCCACCGAGAGACGCAAGTCCCGGGCGCACGGTCCCACCAAGGCGAAGCCGCCCTGCGTTGCTTGGTGGGGGACTCACCTGGCATGCGCACGGTTCGCGACCGGGTGCAGCGGGTGGCACGCAGCATGGCTCCCGTGTTGGTTCTGGGCGAGTCGGGTACAGGCAAGGAACTGGCGGCCAAAGCCTTGCATGCCTGCAGCCACCGTGCAGACGGCCCGTTTGTAGCCGTGAACTGCGGGGCCATTCCAGAATCCCTGATCGAGGCGGAATTTTTCGGTGTACGCAAAGGCGCCTACACCGGTGCCACCCATGACCGACCCGGCTACTTCCAGGCCGCCAGTGGCGGTACGCTGTTCCTGGATGAAATCGGTGATTTACCCTTGCCCATGCAGGCCAAACTGCTACGTGCGATCCAGGAAAGACAGGTACGTGCACTCGGCTCGACCCAAGAAGAAACCACCGACGTGCGTATCGTCAGTGCCACGCATCACGACCTGGCCAAAGCCGTACGGGAAGGGCGTTTCCGGCAAGACCTTTTCTACCGACTGAATGTGATCGAATTGCGCTTGCCTCCGCTGCGCGAACGGCGCGAGGACTTGCGAGCGCTGGCCCAAGGCTTGCTGGAACGGCTGGCCCAGCGCAATGGGGAGCCCCAGGCCCCCAGTCTCGCGGCGGACGCACTCCAGTGCCTGCACCGGTACGCCTTCCCTGGGAATGTGCGCGAGCTGGAGAACATCCTGGAACGTGCCATGGCCCTCTACCCGGGGGACGTCCTCAGTGCAGAAGCGATCCTGCTCCCCCAGGATCAACCCGATTCGGCCGCAGAGACGGGGTCCGACTTCGCCCATACCCGCCCCAGCGAACTGGCCGGCACCGACGCCTTCGTCCGGGAGGGGCCCAGCCGTCAGCAACTGGAAGAATGGCTGCACCGCAACCGCTGGAATCAGAGCCGGACGGCCCGTCAACTCGGCTGGACGCTCGCCAAATTGCGCTACTGGATGCAACGGCATGGACTGGAATAGTCCCTAGGCCTTGCTGCCACCAATAGGGTCGCGCAAACCCACCCCAATCGCCCGAAAATCATTGACGTTGGTCAGCGTCGGCCCGGTCAGCAGCGCATCGCCCAAGGCCCCGAAAAAGCCATGTCCATCGTTGTCGGTCAATGCATCGATGGGGCGCACGCCGCAAGCCCATGCGCGGGCCAGCGTTTGCGGGCCCATCACGGCCCCGGCGATCTCATCCAATCCGTCCACCCCGTCGGTGTCAGCCATCAAGGCATGGATGCGCGGGTGCCCGCCGGTGGCGATCGCAAACGCCAGCAGGCACTCCACGTTGCGCCCGCCGCGGCCCTGCCCCCGCACCGTGACCGTGGTTTCACCTCCTGACAACAACACACAGGGCGACGTGAACGGCTGCCCGCGCTCGGCCACCTGCAAGGCGATGCCTGCCAACACTTTGCCCACGTCTCGTGCCTCACCTTCCAGCGCATCGCCCAGAATATGCACTGCATAACCGGCCTCACGCGCCAGCGCAGCCGCTGCCTCCAGCGCCATCTGCGGCGTAGCGACCATGCGAAGCTCAGCCCGGGCCAGGCGCGGATCGCCTGGCTTGACCGACTCACCCCGCCCACTCTGCAGCACCTCAAGCACGGGTTGCGGCAGATCGACGCCATAGCGCCGCACAATGGCCAGCGCATCGGCACAGGTGGTCGGGTCGGCCACGGTGGGGCCGGACGCAATGTCGATCGGCCGATCGCCGGGCACGTCGGACAGCAGCAGGGTGATCACCCGCGCCGGGTGGCATGCGGCGGCCAGCCGACCGCCCTTGATGGCGGACAGGTGACGGCGCACCGTGTTCATGTCGCTGATGGTGGCCCCGCTGGCCAGTAGCGCCCGATGCACCGCCTGCTCGTGGGCCAGCGTCAAGCCCTCCAGCGGCAAGGGCAGCAGAGCCGAACCCCCGCCCGACATCAGGCACAACACCACATCGTTTGTGCGCAAACCCTCGACGAGCTGCAACATCCGGTGCGCTGCATGCAAGCCCGCCTCGTCGGGAACGGGATGCCCCGCCTCCACGATGGTCACCCGTTCGCACGGCACGGCATGGCCGTAGCGCGTGACCACCAAGCCACAGATACACGCCGGATCGCCCGCCGAATCAACGACCCAATGGCGCTCCACCGCCTGCGCCATGGCCGCCGAGGCTTTGCCCGCGCCGATCACCACCAGCCGACCCGCGCCCACTTCCTCGGGCGTGGGCAGGTGTGGCGGCACACACCGGGCTGGCTGGGCCGCAGCCAGCGCCGCATCAAACAAGCGGCGCAACAAGTGCGCCGGGGCCCACGCTGTCGCATCCATACGATTCATCGCTACGCTCCATTCATAACGCGCCAGACCTGATTACACTGCAAACCATGGAACTTTTAGCCAGCCCGCTGGGCATCGCTCTTGCCGCCTTGTTAGGCCTGCTTGTGGGCAGTTTTCTGAACGTGGTCATCCACCGCCTGCCCCTGATGATGGAGCGGCGTTGGGCAGCCGAATGCGCCGACATGACTGGCCAGCCGGTGCCCGCACAACCCCCCTTGAACCTGCTGCAGCCGCGCTCCCGCTGCCCCGCGTGCGGCACGGCAATCGCGTGGTATCAGAACGTTCCCGCATTGAGCTACCTGCTGCTGCGCGGCAAGTGCCGGGCCTGCGCCACCCCCATCGGCCTGCGTTACCCCTTGGTCGAAGTGCTGACCGGCGGACTCTTTGCCTGGGTCTTTGCCATGCATGGGCCGACTTGGACGAGCTTGGCCTGGATGGGGTTCGTCGCCGCACTCATTGCGCTGGCTTGCATCGACTGGGACACCACCCTGCTGCCCGACGACATCACCTTGCCGCTGGTCTGGGCGGGTCTGGTGGTGGCGGCTGTCGGTTGGAGCGGCGTCGGCCTGCCCGATGCCCTGTGGGGTGCCGTGGCGGGCTACCTCGCGCTGTGGAGCGTTTACTGGGCGTTCAAGCTGCTCACCGGCAAAGAAGGCATGGGCTACGGCGACTTCAAGCTGTTTGCCGCGCTTGGGGCATGGCTAGGCTGGCAAGCGCTGATCCCGGTCATCCTGCTGGCCTCCGTCGTGGGTGCGGTGGTGGGTATTGCCATGAAATGCACCAGCGGCTTGCGTGAAGGCGGCTACGTACCCTTCGGCCCGTTCCTCGCCTTGGGCGGTTTGTTTGCGCTGCTGGTCGGCCCCGAGCGACTGCTGACATGGATCGGCCTCTGAAGCTGCCCGAGCGCCCGCTGCGCATCGGCTTGACGGGTGGCATCGGCAGCGGCAAGAGCACGGTGGCGCAGATGCTGGCCGAGCTCGGTGCCACCCTGGTGGACGCCGATGCGCTGGCCCGGACCAGCACTGCCGCAGGCGGCACCGCCATCGAGGCCATCCGCCAGACCTTCGGCGACGCGCTGATCGGCCCCGAAGGTGCCCTCGACCGCGACGGCATGCGTGCGCTGGTGTTGCGCGACCCGGCGGCCCGGCAGCGGCTCGAAGCGATCGTTCACCCCATCGTGCGCACCGACATCGAACGCGAGTGCCTGGCTGCCCGCACCGACTGCGTGGTGCTCGACATTCCCCTGCTGGTCGAAGCCCCCCATTGGCGCGAACGTGTACACACGCTCTGGGTGGTGGATTGCCTGCCCGCCACCCAGGTGGCGCGCATCAAGCGGCGCAACGGCTGGCCCGCCGAACAAATCGAGGCCGTGCTGGCCGCCCAAGCCAGCCGAGCGCAACGCCTGCAGGCAGCCGACACCGTGATCGACAACGATGTGACCACCCTGCAACAACTCGAAACACAGGTTCGGGCCGCCTACGGCCGGACGCGCCAGCAATTCGGGCTATGATCCGGCTGTGATCCTGTACGAATACCCGTTCAATGAGCGCATCCGGACCTATCTGCGTCTGGAGCACCTGTTCCACCGGCTGGCCGAGCTCATCGCCCGCAGCCACCCGCTCGACCATCATTTCGCCATCCAGACGATATTCGAAATCATGGACGTGGGGGCCCGTTCAGACCTGAAAACCGAGATCCTCAAAGACCTCGACAAACACAAGCAGTTGTACAACGGCTACCGGGGCAACCCCGCGATTTCCGAAGCCGCGCTGGATCAGTTCATCGCCCGGCTCGACGCCTGCTTCACCGCCCTGCACGAGGACGCCGGCAAGGTCGGCCATGCCTTGACGGACGACGAGTGGCTGATGTCGGTGCGCAGCCGCATCGGCATTCCCGGCGGCACCTGCGCCTTCGACCTGCCCGCCTACCACGACTGGCAGCACCGCGCCCCCGCGATGCGCCAGCAGGAACTCAGCGGCTGGGCCCAGCAACTGGCTGGTCTGGCCGCGCCGGTCCAGTTGCTGCTGGCCCTGTTGCGCGACAACGGTCTGCCACAGAAGGTGATGGCGCACAACGGCCAGTTTCAGCAAAACCTGCCCCAAGGCAAGACCTACCAGTTGCTGCGTCTGTGGCTGGAGCCCGACTTGCAACTGATACCCGAAATCAGCGGCAATCGGCTGCTGTTTTCGGTGCGACTGCTGCAACGGGGGCCGGATGCACGTCTGGCGCTGGCCACCGATCGGCAGGCCGAATTCGAAGTCACTTTGTGCGCCTGAGCAAGGCACCTGGATCGGCCAGCCACTGCAGAATCGGCAGCGTCCCGGGCAACACCGGGCTTAGCGTGAGGGGCAAGGTTTGCCAGCCAAACTGCTGCCCCTCCCGCATGTGCAGTGGACCCACCCAGTCGAACACCTGACAGACCTGCAGCCGCACCCGTGCGTGGGGGTAATCGACTAGCATGTCGCGCCACGCGTAAACCATGCCCACGGTGACGCCGATTTCTTCCTGCAACTCGCGCCGCAAAGCTTGGGCCACGGACTCCCCGGCCTCCACCTTGCCGCCCGGGAATTCCCAGTAACCGGCATACACCTTGCCCGGCGGTCGGCTGGTGAGCAGAAAGCGGTCCTGCGGGTCGATCAGCACCCCGACGGCGACTTCAGTCAGCGCTCGCTCTGGCCCGCCTTGGCGCGGCAGTTCGGCGTCGGCCACCAGCAGGTCAGTCACGGGTTGGGCACGGGTTGGATCAGCGGTTGCCGACGTAGTCGCGGGCAAACTGGTAGGCCACCCGCCCGCTGCGCGAGCCGCGCTCCAGCGCCCACACCAGCGCCTTGGGCCGGGCCTGATCGAACTCCGCCGCTGGCACGCCATAATGCCCCAGCCACTGGTTGACCACGCTCAGGTATTCGTGCTGGCTGAACGGGTAGAAGCTCACCCACAGGCCAAAGCGTTCTGACAGGGATATCTTCTCCTCCACCGCCTCGCCGGGGTGAACCTCGCCGTCGTCGGTGTGGGTGTAGGACAGGTTTTCCTTCATGTACTCGGGCAGTAGGTGGCGCCGGTTGCTGGTCGCGTAAATCAGCACATTGGGCGTGGCTGCTGCCACCGAGCCGTCGAGGATGGACTTGAGCGCCTTGTAGCCGGGCTCGCCGTCCTCGAAGCTCAAGTCGTCGCAGAACACGACGAATTTCTCGGGCCGACTCGCCACCACCTCGACCATATCGGGCAGGTCCACCAGATCGGCCTTGTCCACCTCGATCAGACGCAGGCCTTGCGGCGCGTAGGCGTTCAGACATGCCTTGATGAGCGAGCTCTTGCCCGTGCCGCGTGCGCCGGTCAGCAACACGTTGTTGGCCGGCAAGCCTTGCACGAAGTGCGCGGTGTTGCGCTGGATCTTCTCTTTCTGGTCGTCGATTGCGCACAAATCGTCGAGCGCCATCGCGGCCACGTGGCGCACCGGCTCCAGCATGCCGTGCCCGCCACGCTTGCGGTAGCGAAAAGCCACCGAAGCGCTCCAGTCGGGTGGCCCCAAGGGTTGCGGCAACACCGACTCGATGCGCACCATCAGCGACTCGGCCCGCTGCAGCAGCCGCTCAAACGCCTCGTTCATGAGCGGTAATCGGCGTTGATGGTCACGTAGTCGTGGCTGAAATCACAAGTCCAGACCGTGTCGGCGACCGGGCCGCGGTTGAGGCCGACGCGGATGGTGATTTCGCTTTGCTGCATCACACGGGCACCGGCTTCTTCGCGGTAAGCCGGGTGGCGACCGCCTTGCGTGACCACATGCACATCGTCCAGATGCAGTTCGATTTTCGTCTGATCGAGGTCGGCAATACCGGCATAGCCCACCGCAGCCAGAATCCGGCCCAGGTTCGGGTCGCTGGCAAAGAAGGCCGTTTTGACGAGCGGCGAATGCGCAATCGCGTACGCCACCTTCAGGCATTCCTCGGTCGTCTGGCCGCCTTCGACGCGCACCGTGATGAATTTGGTCGCCCCTTCGCCGTCGCGCACAATGGCATGGGCCAGCGTCTGCGCCACCTCGGCCAGCGCGGCCTGCAGGGCTAGGCCCTCGGGGCTGGCGAGATCAGTGATTTCGGCGTGACCAGCCTTACGGGTGGCCACCAGCATGAAGGAGTCATTGGTGGAGGTGTCGCCGTCGATCGTCACGCGGTTGAACGAGACGTCGGCCAGCGCCTGCGCCAGCGCACCCAGCAGCCCGGGGGCGACGTTCGCGTCGGTGGCCAGAAAGCCCAGCATCGTCGCCATGTTGGGGCGGATCATCCCCGCACCTTTGGCAATGCCGGTGATGCGCACCGGCTGCCCGCCGATCTGCACCTGCCGACTCGCGGCTTTGGCCACGGTGTCGGTGGTCATGATGCCTTCGGCGGCTTTGAGCCAGTTCTCGGCACAGGCATCGGCCAGCGCCGCGGGCAGACCGGCCACGATGCGATCGACCGGCAGCGGCTCCATGATCACCCCGGTCGAAAACGGCAGGATCTGTTGCGGGGCCACATGCAAGTGCTCAGCCAGCGCCACGCAGGTGGTGCGGGCATGCGCCAGCCCCGACGCGCCAGTTCCGGCGTTGGCATTGCCGGTGTTGATCACCAGGGCGCGGATCGGCTGACCCGCCGCCAGATGCTCCCGGCACACCTGCACTGGTGCCGCACAGTAGCGGTTCTGGGTGAACACGCCGCCCACGGCGGCACCCTCTTGCAGCAGAAAAACGGTCAGGTCTTTGCGGTGGGCTTTGCGCACCCCGGCTTCTGCCACTCCGATCGATACGCCAGCAATCGGTAGCAAGGCCTCGGCCAGCGGGGCCGTCCAGTTCACTGCCATGTCAATTTCCTTTCAGACCAGTTTGCCGTGACACTGCTTGTATTTCTTGCCGCTGCCACAGGGGCAGGGATCGTTGCGGCCGACGCGCGGCATGGCGGCGGCCTGGGCAGCAGCCAGCGCCGCTGCCCCACCCAGCAGGCCACGATCCTTGACGGTCTGGGCCTCGCCGGTTTCCGACGGTGCGGTGTAGGTGACGTTGCTGAACTGCTCGGCTTCGGCTTCCAGTTTCTGTGCCGCGCTGCTGACCTGCTCGGGTGACTGCACCTTGACGTTCAACAGAATGCGCGTGACCTCGGCGCGCACCTGGTCGAGCAGCATGCCGAAGAGCAAGAATGCTTCGCGCTTGTACTCCTGCTTGGGCTGCTTCTGTGCATAACCACGCAGGTGGATGCCCTTGCGCAGGTAGTCGAGTGCGCTGAGGTGGTCGCGCCAGTGGCTGTCCATGTTCTGCAACAGCACCACACGCTCGAAATTGTTCATGTTCTCGCGGCCCACCTGCTGCACCTTGGCGTCGTAGGCGGCATGGGCGGCGGCCAGCACTTTATCGACGATGTCCTGGTCCGACATTTCGGTCGCCGCCTGCACATCCTGCACCAGCGTCATCGGCAGGGCCCATTCGTCGGCCAGCGTCTTTTCCAGCCCGGGCAAATCCCACTGTTCCTCGACGCTATCGATCGGCACGTACTGGCGCACCAATTCGGTCATGCAGCCTTCGCGCAGGGCCGTGATCTGGGCCGACACGTCGCCCGCGTCGATGATGTCGTTGCGCTGCCGGTAGATCACTCGGCGCTGGTCGTTGGAGACGTCGTCGTATTCGAGCAACTGCTTGCGAATGTCGAAGTTGCGTGCCTCCACCTTGCGCTGGGCGCTTTCGATGCTGCGCGTCACGATCCCGGCCTCGATCGCTTCGCCTTCGGGCATCTTCAGGCGGTCCATGATGGCGCGCACCCGTTCACCGGCAAAAATCCGCATCAACTGGTCGTCCAGGCTGATGTAGAACCGGCTGGAGCCGGGATCGCCCTGACGGCCGGCCCGGCCACGCAACTGGTTGTCGATGCGGCGGCTTTCATGCCGCTCGGTGGCGATGATGCGCAAGCCCCCGAGGGCCTTGACCTTCTCGTGGTCGGCCTGCCACTGGGTGCGTGCAGCTTCCAGCTTCTTGGCCTTGCTGGCCTCGTTGAGCGCCGGGTCGGCCTCGATCGCGGCGAGCATTTTTTCCAGGTTGCCCCCCAGCACGATGTCGGTGCCGCGACCGGCCATGTTGGTGGCAATCGTGATCGCGCCTGGCCGTCCAGCGTTCAGAATGATGTCGGCCTCGCGTGCGTGCTGCTTGGCATTGAGCACCTCGTGGGGGAGCTTTTCCTTCTTCAGCAAGGTGTCGATGATTTCGGAGTTTTCGATCGAAGAAGTGCCGACCAGCACCGGCTGACCCCGCTCGTGACACGCGCGGATGTCTTGAATCGCCGCCTGGTATTTTTCCGGTGTGGTCTTGTACACGAGGTCGAGTTCGTCCTTGCGCTGACTGGGCCGGTTGGGCGGAACCACCACCGTCTCCAGGCCATAGATCTCCTGGAATTCGTAGGCCTCGGTATCGGCCGTGCCCGTCATCCCCGCCAGCTTGCCGTAGAGCCGGAAATAATTCTGGAAGGTGATGGACGCCAGCGTCTGGTTTTCAGGCTGGATGCCTACCCCCTCTTTGGCCTCCACCGCCTGGTGCAGCCCGTCACTCCAGCGCCGTCCGGCCATCAGACGGCCGGTGAACTCATCGACGATCACGACTTCACCGTTTTGCACCACGTAGTGCTGGTCGCGGTGAAACAGGTGGTGCGCCTTGACCGCCGTGATCATGTGGTGCATCAGGGCAATGTTGCTCGGATCGTAGAGCGACGTCCCCTCGGCCAGCAGCCCCGCCTGCAGGAGCAGGGCTTCGGCCTTTTCGTGGCCCTGCTCGGTCATGTGCACGCTGTGGGCTTTTTCGTCCACCGTGAAGTCGCCTGGCGTGGTGACGCCTTCGCCCGTGCGCATGTCTTCTTCGCCCTCCTGGCGCACCAGTTGCGGGATCAGTTGGTTGATCGCCAGGTAGGTGGCGGTGTGGTCTTCGGCCTGACCACTGATGATGAGCGGCGTACGCGCCTCGTCAATCAGGATCGAGTCCACCTCGTCAACGATGGCGTAGTGCAAGCCGCGCTGGACGCGATCCCGCGCTTCATAGACCATGTTGTCGCGCAGGTAGTCGAAACCATATTCGTTGTTGGTGCCGTAGGTGATGTCGGCGGCATAGGCGGCCTGTTTTTCGTCGCGCGGCATCTGCGGCTGGTTGATGCCCACGCTCAGCCCCAGCCAGTTGTAGAGCTTGCCCATCCATTGCGCGTCACGCGCAGCCAGGTAATCGTTGACCGTGACTACGTGCACCCCATTGCCCGTCAGTGCATTGAGGTACACCGCCAAGGTGGCGGTCAGGGTCTTGCCTTCGCCGGTGCGCATTTCAGCGATCTTGCCGCTGTGCAGGGCCATACCGCCCATCAACTGCACATCGAAATGGCGCATCTTCATGACACGCTTACTGGCCTCGCGCACCGTGGCAAAGGCTTCGGGCAGCAAGTCATCGAGCTTTTCGCCGTTGGCCAACCGCTGCTTGAACTCAGCCGTCTTCCCCTGCAGTTGCACATCGTCTAGTTTTTCATACTGAGACTCCAGCGCATTGATGTGGGTCACGGTTTTGCGGTAAGTTTTGATCAGTCGGTCGTTGCGACTGCCGAAAATCTTGGTCAGAAAGCGGATTGGCATAAAACGGGTACCTACCTGCTCGGCAGCAGGCCAATGATTCGGAGCATGCCTGGGAACACGCCAGGCCGTTGCGGAAGATGACCGCCTAACCAACCATTCTAGCGCTCTCCTGCGTCGTTGCCCCTGGCTGATAATGCGAGTCATGATTCCACTGAGTCAAGCATTTCGCTCATCCCCCGAACTCTCACGCGTGGCTGACCGCATTCAGTTGTCGCAGCACATGCTGTCTGTCGTTCTTCCAGTGGTTCCGCCGGGCTTGCGTGCGCACTTGCAGGCTGGCCCGGTCGACGAAGCCTCCTGGTGTCTGCTGATTCGAAATCCTGCGGTCTCGTCCAAGCTGCGGCAACTGGTTCCCGCCCTTTTGGCACGATTGCGCGCAGAAGGCTATGCGATGGAATCGATCCGGATCAAGATTTTGTCCGCTCGGCACTGACCCAGCCATAGGCACTGAAGCCCAGCGCTGGGCATCGGTCAGCACGGCATTCCCCGTGGGTTGTTCCCCGGTCAACCGGGGAACAGGGCATTTGTTCCCCGATATGTTCCCCGGTCATGGCTTCGCTGTCAATGGTTGTCTTTGTACACCCCTGCATGGAAAGTCGTTGATTTCCCAAAGAAAAAACCCGCTAGGGATACATCCTTAGCGGGCTTTAAATCATCGACTGGTGCCGGTTGTCGGATTCGAACTGACGACCTACCGCTTACAAGGCGGTTGCTCTACCAACTGAGCTAAACCGGCGAAGATCGCATTCTACTTCACTCGCTTGAGGGCTGGACGGCTGGGTGGCACGGGGGGCGGATCATCACCCTTGAAGGCCCCCTCGGAAGCCACGACCTGAAGCGCTGGCGCTCCCTGAGCCGCTGGAGCCGAACTGGGCGATTGCGCCGCTGGCGCGGGAAAAGCCATGCCCTGACCATTTTCACGCGCGTACACCGCGAGGACATGATCCACCGGGATCACGACTTCCCGAGGCACGCCGCCGAAACGGGCTTTGAATTCAATGAACTCATTGCCCAGCGACAAGTGGCTGGTCGCGTCAAAGCTCACATTGAGCACGATTTCATGGTTCTTGACGAACTCCCGAGGAACCTGCACCGCATCATCGACCGCCACCGCCAGGTAAGGGGTGTAGCCATTGTCGCTGCACCACTCATGCAGCGCCCGTATCAGGTAAGGGCGAGTGGAAGGCACGTCGTCAGAAATCATGGACATGGTCGTCACTTGCGCATGACCTTTTCGGAGGGCGTCAGCGCCTCGATGTAGGCGGGGCGGGAAAAAATGCGCTCGGCATACTTCAGCAGCGGCGCGGCGTTCTTGCTCAGTTCGATCCCGTAGTGATCCAGACGCCACAGCAAGGGGGCAATCGCGACATCCAGCATCGAGAAATGATCGCCCAGCATGTATTTGTTCTTGAGGAACACCGGGGCCAACTGAGTCAAACGGTCGCGAATGTGGCTCTTGGCCTTGTCGATCGCTTTATCGTTACCCTTGACCGAACGAGACTCCAGAACCGACACATGGGTGAAGAGCTCTTTTTCAAAGTTCAACAAAAACAGGCGAACACGTGCACGATCCACCGGATCGCCCGGCATCAGTTGAGGATGCGGAAAGCGCTCATCAATGTACTCATTGATGATGTTGGACTCGTAGAGTATCAGGTCGCGCTCGACCAGAATCGGCACTTGCCCATAGGGGTTCATGACCGCAATGTCTTCTGGTTTGTTGTAGAGATCCACATCGCGAATCTCGAAATCCATGCCTTTTTCAAACAGCACAAAACGGCAGCGATGCGAAAAGGGACAGGTGGTGCCCGAGTACAAAACCATCATGGGGATTGCTCCACAAAAAAACAAAACAGTGGTGAGCCTCCGTCGCCCCGCAAGGCTGGCCAACCACTGTGAATGTCGTTCGCCGACAACGAACGACCGAAGATTACTTGATGTGCTTCCAGTATGACGCGTTCAAACGCCATGCCAGCAAGGTAAAGATGCCGAGGAAAATCATCACCCACACGCCCATGCGAACGCGTTGGTCACGCACCGGGTCGCTCATCCAGGCCATGAAGGCGACCAACTCAGCAACCGCACGATCATACTCGGCTGTGGTCATGGTGCCAGGCTTCACCTGTTCCCAGCCCCGAAACACCTGCGATTCTTCGCCGCGTGCATTGGTGACCGTCTCCATGATGGGTCGACGTTCGCCCTGCAATTCCCACAGCGGGTTGGGCATCGCAATAGCCGGAGAGCTCAGGTTGTTCCACCCGTGACCGATGTTAGGATCGCGGTAGTAGTTACGCAGCAAACTGTAGAGATAGTCCGTGCCCTTGGAAAAGTGCTTGGAACGGGAGTAGGCCATCAGCGTCAGATCGGGCGGATTTTTCCCCAGCCATTCTTTGGCCTGACTCGCATTGAAATTGGACAAAATGGTGTCGCCAATCCGATCGGTAGTGAACATCAGATTCTCGCGAATCTGCCGCTCGGTGAGTCCGATTTCAGTCAGGCGGTTGTAGCGTTTGAAGGACGCGGAGTGGCATCCGATGCAATAGTTCATGAACATGCGGGCACCACTTTGCAGGGCCGCCAAGTCATTGGACAGGTCAGGTGCCTGATCCATCGGGAAGTCGCTTTTGGCTGCAGAAGCCCCGGCGACCACCCCAAAGGCCAGCAGACAACCCAGGATCCATTTTCTCATTTGTATTGACTCCAGCAAAGGGTTGTTAGTGGGGTTTGAACGTGACACGCGCCGGCAGAGGCTTGGGTGTGCCCAAACGGCTCCACCACGGCATCAGGAGGAAGAAGCCGAAGTAGATCAGGGTACCAACTTGGGTGATGCTCTGAGAAAAAGGCGTCACAGGCTGGAGACCCACAGCCCCCATGAGCAGGAAGTTGATCACGAAAACGGTGTACAGGATCTTCATCCAGCTTGGACGGTAGCGGATCGAGCTCACTGGCGAACGATCCAGCCAGGGCAGGAAAAACAGGATGATCACGGCACCACCCATGGTCACCACACCCCAGAACTTGGCGTCAATCGACCACAACAGGACCAACAGGACCGTAGCCCCCACAACCACGACGGCCTTGCCAACCTTGCTCATCGGGGCCTTGAACACCGCGAGGGCGGCCCCCAGGACGACCAGGAACTTCATCGCGTACTTCATTTCGTCGGTCACGGCAATCAGCATCGAATAAAACGGCGTGAAGTACCAGACCGGCGGAATGTGCGGCGGTGTCACCATCGGGTCGGCCGGAATGAAGTTGGTGTACTTGACGAAGTAGCCGGCAAAGGTCGGGGCAAAGAAGATGATGGCCGAGAACACCATCAGGAACAGGCCCACACCCAGAATGTCGTGCACGGTGTAGTAGGGGTGGAAGGGCACGCCGTCGCGGGGAATGCCGTTTTCGTCCTTGTTGGCCTTGATCTCGATGCCGTCCGGGTTGTTGGAGCCGACTTCGTGCAGGGCAATGATGTGCGCCACCACCAGCCCCAGCAGCACCAGCGGCAGGGCAATCACGTGCAGCGCGTAGAAGCGGTTCAGGGTGGCGTCGCCGATCACGAAGTCACCACGAATGAGCAGCGACAGGTCGGGGCCGATGATGGGCACGGCCGAGAACAGGTTGATGATCACGGCAGCGCCCCAGTAGGACATCTGACCCCAGGGGAGCAGATAACCCATGAAGGATTCAGCCATCAAGACCAGGAAAATGGCGCAGCCAAAGACCCAGACCAACTCGCGCGGCTTGCGGTAGGAACCGTAGATCAGGCCACGGAACATGTGCAGATACACCACGGCAAAGAACAGCGAGGCACCGGTGGAGTGCATGTAGCGGATCAACCAGCCCCACGGCACATCGCGCATGATGTATTCGATCGAGGCGAACGCCACCGGTATGCCAGCCGCATTGAGCGAGGCGTCGGGCTTGTAGTGCATGACCAAGAAAATGCCGGTCACGATCTGGATCACCAGCACCAGCAAGGACAGCGAGCCGAAGATGTACCACCAGTTCAGGTTTTTCGGGGCGTAGTACTCGGACAAATGTTCCTTGTACATCTTGGACAAGGGGAACCGGTTGTCAACCCAGTTCAGCAGCTTTTCGCCCGCCGGCGCGTTGGGGGAAACTTCTTTGAATTCAGCCATGATTTTCCTTGGGGCGCCGGTCAGGCCTGCTGATCTTCACCGACGAGCAACACGGTGTCGGACAGGTACATGTGCGGGGGGACTTCCAGGTTGTCCGGCGCCGGCTGGTTGCTGAACACCCGCCCGGCAACGTCGAAGGTGGAGCCATGACAGGGGCACAGGAAACCACCAACCCAGTCGTTGGGCAGGGAGGGCTGCGGACCCGGCGTCAGCCTGGAAACAGGCGAACAACCCAGGTGTGAGCAGATGCCGATGGCCACAAAGTATTCGGGTTTGATGGAGCGATGCCGGTTGTGCGCATAGGCTGGCATCGGGAAAGCGCGACGGTTCGAATGCGGATCGGCAAGCCGCGGCTCCAGCGCCTCTAGGGTAGCGAGTTGCTCGGGGGTACGCCGGAAAATCCAGACCGGACGACCGCGCCACTCGACCACCATCTTCTCACCAGGCTGCAGAGCGGAAATATCTGCCTCGACAGGGGCACCGGCAGCCTGAGCACGCTCGGAGGGCGCCAAAGAACTCACGAAAGGGACGGCGACGGCTGCAGCCCCTGCGCCACCCATGGCACAGGTGGCGATCATCCAGGTTCGGCGCTCTTTGTCTACAGTGGCTTCACTCATGGGGATCTTTCAATGGTACGAACAAACCTACCCGTACTCGGGTCGTTGGTTATTGTAAGGGATTGCAACGCCGATTCCAACGACAAAACCCCTTGTTGCGCTCAAGGGGGCAGGCCCGCCAGAGCAACTTGAATCGCTGCTTCCAGGCTGGCAGGATCGGCCCGCCCGGTGCCAGCCAGGTCGAAGGCCGTCCCGTGATCGGGGCTGGTGCGCAGAAAAGGCAGCCCGAGCGTGGTGTTGACGCCATGCGCCAGCCCCATGTACTTGACCGGGATCAGGCCCTGGTCGTGGTACATGGCCACCACGGCATCGTAAGCACCCAGGCGAGCCTGCATGAACACGGTATCGGGCGGCCAGGGGCCGGACACTTCCATGCCTTCCTGGCGCGCAGCCCGAATGGTCGGCTCAATCACCTCGATTTCTTCGGTGCCGAACAGCCCCCCTTCGCCCGCATGCGGATTCAAACCCGCGACTGCGATTCGACACCTGGGCTGCCCGCGCCTCACGGTGAAGTGGTGATGGGTCATGCGGCAAGTTTCCAGCAAACGTGGCAGGGTGATCAGTTCCATGGCCTGACGAAGTGAGACATGGATGCTGACCAGCACCGTGTTCAACTCGTGATTGGAGAGCATCATCCGGACGGGAAGCTCATCGACCGACTTGCCCAAGTGGTCAGCCGCCAGGGATTGAAAAAATTCGGTGTGCCCGGGATGATCCACGCCCGCAGCCTGGAACGCTGCCTTGTTGATGGGTGCCGTGACGATGGCTGACACTTGCCCTGAAAGGGCTGCCTGGGCCGCCAGTCGAATGGAGTCTGCCCCCATCAGTCCGGCCGCAGCACTGACCGCGCCGCGCTGGATCGGAGGGCGATCGCCCGGGATGGGCAACACGGGCAAGGCTCCCGAAGGCACTTGCGCAACGTCTGACCAGTCCTGCAGAACAGCCAGGGGCAACCGGCCTCCGGTAAGCGCGGCAGCTTCGCGCAGAACGCGCACATCACCGACTACCACGCAGCGTGATGACCAGTGCGGTTGGCGCCGAAAAACCTGCGCGATGATTTCCGGCCCGATGCCCGCTGGGTCCCCCATGGTGATCGCGATAGGGCGTACTAGGGTCATGCCGGGTTATCCACTTCAATGTAGGCGTGCCACAAACCCAGTTGCGCCGCAAGGTGGGCTGTGACGGCAGGCGCTCCATACCGCTCCGTGGCATGATGACCGCAGGCCAGAAACGCCACACCGCATTCACGGGCGTAATGCGCCTGTGGCTCGGAAATTTCCCCGGTGATGAAGGCATCGGCACCGTGCTCGATCGCTGCTTCGAAATACCCCTGGGCACCTCCGGTACACCAAGCCACTCGCCGAATCGGTCGCTGCCCATCACCTACCCAGGTGACTCTTCGACCAAGCACCTGCTCGATGTGGCTGGCCAGTTCAGCCGGGCCGACATAGTCCGTGACGCCCCAGAAACCGATTGCCTGATCACCGAATCGCCCCCACTCGGCGTCGATCGGGGGCCGGAAACCAAGCACCCGCCCCAGTTGGGCGTTATTGCCCAGCGCTGGGTGCGCATCCAGAGGCAGATGGTAGGCGAACAGGTTGATGTCGTGGGCCAGCAACAGCGCGATCCGCTGCTTCATCCAGCCCGTGATGCAACCCGTCTGCCCACGCCAAAACAGGCCGTGATGCACGAAAATGGCATCCGCCTGGGCTTCAACGGCGCGCTCGATCAGCGCACGACTGGCCGTCACGCCACTGACGACTCGGCGAATGATGGGTTTGCCTTCCACCTGCACACCATTGGGGCCGTAATCCTTGAAGCGGTCAGACTGCAGCAGGTCTTCGCAGGCTTTGAGAAAAACCTGTCGCTCCACCCCGACGGCGTGCACGCAGGGGTGAGAAATGGGCGGTGAAGTCATGCGGGGGATTGTCCCACCGCCGTCGTCATCACGAATCCAGACGCCGATTTTCCCTCTCGGATTCCTCCATTTTGCGAACAAAGAAGCGGAAAAACCAAAATCCCATGAGAATCACCCCCACAATCACAATCAAGCTGAACAAGCCGTAATTGGTGGTGAAAAGATCGACGATCGCCTGCATGAATATGCTCCGGTTGGTGAATCTTGATGGGTCGATGCTGATCGATCAACCCGGCTTATGCGTTGATCAAGGTCAAGAGGTCGCAATTTAAGGAACGTGTCATCCATGAATCGGACGTGGTTGTTGTTTTCCCAGACAGTCACCATTCTGGTGGCGGTCTGGTTCGTGGTGGCCACCCTCAAGCCCGAGTGGTTGGAGCAGCCGCCACGTCTGGCCAGCATCGTCCCGGTGGTCGATGTCAGCGGCCAGGGACGCAGCGAGCTGGTGGCTGTCACCAGCCTGAGCGAGGCGGCCCAACGGGCTGCGCCAGCGGTGGTCAGCATCAACACCCGCACGGCACCGGCGCAACACCCGCACGCCAACGACCCGTGGTTCCGCTTCTTTTTTGGCGATCAGGCCCACCCCACGCCCCAGACCGGGCTGGGTTCTGGCGTCATCGTCAGCCCGGCGGGCTACCTGCTCACCAACCACCACGTGATTGCTGGCGCGGACGAGATCGAAGTCCAGCTCAGCGACGGCCGCCACGCCTTGGCCCAAGTGATCGGCACCGACCCCGAAACCGACCTCGCGGTGCTCAAGATCGACCTGCCCGACTTGCCTGTGATCCTGCTGGGCGACTCCGATCAGTTGCAGGTGGGCGATGTGCTGCTGGCCATCGGCAACCCCTTCGGCGTCGGGCAGACGGTGACCAGTGGCATCGTGAGTGCGCTGGGCCGCAACCAGTTGGGCCTGAACACGTTCGAAAACTTCATCCAGACCGATGCAGCGATCAACCCCGGCAACTCCGGCGGGGCCTTGGTGGACGTGAACGGGCACCTGATGGGCATCAACACCGCCATTTTTTCCCGCACCGGGGGATCGATGGGCATTGGCTTTGCCATCCCGACCTCGACGGCACGCTTTGTGCTTGAATCCATCGTCCGCGACGGCTCGGTCAGCCGCGGCTGGTTGGGTGTGGAACCACGGCAGTTGGATCGCGAGCTGGCGCAGCACTTTGGCATCGGTGCCACCCAAGGCGTGATCATCACCGGGGTGCTGCAGAACGGCCCCGCTGCCGCCGCTGGCTTGCGGCCGGGCGACGTCGTTACCCACATCGCCGGTCAACCGATACGCGATGTGGCGGGCCTGCTGGCTGCGGTGGCCGCGCTGCGCCCGGGTGAACCAGCCGACATCGTGATCGAGCGCCGCGACACCCCGATGACTCTCACCGTCGTGCCGGGCAGGCGCAACCCGACCGGGCGCTCACGCTAATCGGTTTTCTCGCTGGCAGGTTCTTCCGGTCGCTGGGTGGCCTTGACGAACCAGCGCGACCCAATGATGCCCACTTCGTAGAGCAGGATCATGGGCACCGCCAGCGCAATCTGGGAAATCACGTCGGGTGGCGTGACGATGGCGGCAATCACAAACGCCAACACGATGAAATAGCCGCGGAAGTTCTTGAGCTGCTCGACCGTCACCACCTTGAAGCGCACCAGCAGTATCACCACGATGGGCACCTGGAAAGCCAGCGCAAACGCGAGGTAAAGCGACAGGATGGCACTCACGTAGGAGGCGATGTCCGGGGTGGCGCTCACGCTGTCCGGGGTGAACCCTTGGATGAAGGCAAACATTTTGTCGAGCACGAAAAGCTGGACAAAGGCGATCCCCACGTAAGCCAGTGCGCTGCCGAACACGATCAGCGGAATGGCAAAGCGTTTCTCGTGGCCGTACAGACCCGGCGCAATGAAGGCCCAGATCTGGTACATGACCCAAGGCAGCGCCAGCAAAAAGCCGGCCATCATCAGCACCTTGAGCGGCACGAAGAAGGGCGAGAACACCCCCACCGCAATCAGCTTCAGATCGGGCGGCATGTGGTTGCGGATCGGCACAGCGATCAGGTCGATCAGCCCGCCGGGGCCGGGCCAGATCGCCAGCAGCACCATGCAGGCCACCACCCCACCGAGGGCGTACAAGATGCGGTCGCGCAACTCGATCAGGTGCTGCACAAAAGACTGCTCGGTGCCTGCGAGTTCGTCAGCCTTGTGTTTCGGGTCTGCCATGAATCAGGATCTGGAAGCGATCAGAAGGGTCGCGATTGGGGACGAAAACGGGCCACGCGGGCCGCCCCGGACTGGGCATGTGTGCGCACGCCGCTGCGGGCCTTGAACCATTGCGGAACCGCCTTCTGCTTGAGGCGGAACTTTTTGCGGGGGTGCCGGTATTCCGGATAGACCGGTGCCCCGAGGGCATAGGCATCGGTCGGATCGAACGCGCCAGCGGATGAGGCACTGCCTTCGAGACCGTCTGTCAGGTCAGACCAGTTTTTCTCGAAACTGGAGCTGGTTTTGCTGATCGACGACTCCACCTCGCGCGCCGCACTCTCGACCGATTCTTTCATTTTCTTGAGCTCGTCCAGTTCCATCGACCGGTTGACCTCGGCCTTGACGTCGGCCACGTAGCGCTGCGCCTTGCCCAGCAAGGTGCCAAACGTGCGCGCCACACGGGGCAGCCGCTCTGGCCCGATGACCACCAGCGCGACAACCCCGATCAGGGCCAGTTGGGAGATACCCAAGTCAAACATGCAATGCCTTTAGAACACAGAAGAACACCGCCACCCGGGTGGCGGCAGGCGGGGCAGCGCCCTCAGCTCTTGGTCTTGGCTTCGACGTCGATGGTGGTTTTTTCGGCGGTGGGCGACTTGTCCTGCCCGACCTGCGCGGTTGCGTTGGCGTTGGCGTCGGTCGTGCCGCCGTCTTTCACGCCGTCCTTGAAGCCTTTGACCGCGCCGCCGAGGTCGGAGCCGAGGTTCTTGAGCTTCTTGGTGCCGAACACCAGCAGCACGATCACCAGAACGACCAGCCAGTGCCAAATAGAAAACGTACCCATGTCTTACTCCAGTGTCGGGGGCCCGCCCCAATTGTGAAACGATTTTAAGCCGGTCTCGGGATGCAACCCCGCCGAACCGTCTATTCTCCCCGATAGTTGTATGCTGGGTGAGGCGATTTCAAGGGCGGGTTTACCCTAGTGCAAGCGCCTGCATCACCCCTTGAGCCAAGGTCGGGGGCCGCCCATCACATGCACATGGAGATGATGCACCTCCTGCCCGCCGTGCTTGCCGGTGTTGCACACGACGCGAAAACCGCCATCTGGGTAGGCCTCACAGCCCTGCTCCAGCGCCAGCCGGGGGGCCAACAACATGATCCGGCCCATCAGCCGCTCATGCTCGGGCTGCAGTTGCGCCATCGACGGAATATGCAGCTTGGGCACGATCAGAAAATGCACCGGCGCCCAAGGGTTGATGTCGTGAAAGGCATAGACATCCGCGTCTTCATAGACCTTGCGGCTGGGAATCTGGCCGCCGATGATTTTGCAAAAAATACAGTTGGGGTCGTGGTTCATGGCTGATCAACAACATTCAGTGGGGCATGGGCTTGCGATCGTTCCAGTACAGCCCGCCCTTGACCAAGCGGTAGATGGACCAGATGGCGGTGACGAACAGAATCACGAAACCGGCCCCAATCACCAGCGTCAGCGTGCCGATGACGCAAGCCAGCAATACCCACCAAAAGGTGCGGATCTGCCAGGTGAAGTGGCTGGCGTAAATCGTGCCCGCCGCGTCTTCGCGTTTGACGTAGTTGATGATGATGGCGACGATGGCGGTGATGCCCACCAGCCACGAAAGGGCATAGAGGATGTAGATCACCAGCGTCAACTGGCGCAGACTGGCGAGTTGCTCCGGGGTTTTGGCAATACCGTCGATCGTTTGGGGTTCATTCATGCTTCACCGTCCCTTGCCTTGGCTTGGCGCAGGGCCTTTTCCTCTAGGCCGCTGAGGCCCTCACGGCGAGCGAGTTCGGCCACCACATCGGCTGGGCTCAGGCCAAAGTGGGCCAGCGCGATCATGCTGTGGAACCAGAGATCGGCCACTTCACCGACCAGCGCCTCGGGGGTGCCCTGACCGTGCTGCAGGTCTTTCGCGGCCATCAGGGTCTCGCCCGCTTCTTCGCCGATTTTTTTCAAGAAGGCGTCTGGCCCTTTGTGCAACAGTCGGGCCACGTAGCTCGCCTCCGGGTCGCCCCCGTTGGCTGGCATGCGAGAGGCTATCACGCCAGCCAGGCGATCCAGGGTGTCGGTGGGGGGGGTCATCGGTATATCGACTCCGGGTCTTTCAGCACAGGCTCGACACTGGCCCAGGCACCGCCTTGCTGGTTGGCCTCGTAACGCTGGAAAAAGCAACTGTGCCGCCCGGTGTGGCAGGCAATGCCGGGCTCATGGCCGAGTTGCGTGACTTTGAGCAACACCACGTCGTGGTCGCAGTCGAGGCGTATCTCGTGTACCGTCTGCACATGGCCGGACTCCTCGCCCTTGTACCAGAGCTTGCCGCGGGAGCGGCTGTAATAGACCGCCCGGCCCAGCTCGGCGGTTTTTTGCAGCGCCTCGCGGTTCATCCAGGCGAACATCAGCACGTCGCCGGTGGCCTGCTCTTGGGCGATCGCGGGCACCAGGCCTTGCGCATCCCATTGGATTTGATCGAGCCAGTTCACATGGACTCCTTCACAGCCGCACGGGGATGCCGCGCTCGGCCATGCGCTGCTTGGCTTGGCCAATGGTGTACTCCCCGTAGTGGAAGATGCTGGCCGCCAGCACCGCGTCGGCACCGCCTTGCTGCACGCCGTCGGCTAGGTGGTCGAGGTTGCCCACCCCGCCCGATGCAATCACCGGAATGCCGATGGCGTCGCTCACGGCACGGGTCAGCGCGAGGTCGAAGCCCGACTTGGTGCCGTCGCGGTCCATGCTGGTGAGCAGAATCTCGCCAGCGCCGAAAGCGGCCATCTGGCGCGCCCAGGCCACTGCGTCGAGGCCCACGTTCTTGCGCCCGCCGTGGCTGTACACATCCCAACCCGGGCCTATGGCTAGGCCTTGTGCATCGGGGCGCTGCTCGTCGGCAGGGGTGCGCCGCTTGGCATCGATGGCGACCACGATGCACTGCGAGCCGTACTTGGCCGAGGCGTCGCGAATCACCTGCGGGTGGGCAATCGCCGCTGAATTGAAGCTGGTCTTGTCGGCCCCCGCGTTGAGCAGGCGGCGCACGTCATCCACCGTGCGCACGCCACCCCCAACGGTCAGGGGAATGAACACCTGCGAAGCCACCGCCTCGATGATGGGCAGGATCAGGTCGCGCCCGTCGCTGGTGGCGGTGATGTCGAGAAAGGTGAGTTCGTCGGCCCCCTGCTGGTTGTAGCGGGCGGCGATCTCGACCGGGTCACCGGCATCGCGCAGCTCGACGAAATTGACGCCCTTGACGACGCGGCCACCGGTCACGTCCAGGCAGGGGATGATGCGTTTGGCGAGCATGTCAGGCTGCGGCGCAGGGCCGCCCCCAGCAAGGCCGCGCCCGCTGGCGGGGCAGCGCAGCCACGACGTGTCGAGCGTGAGGCCGGTTCATGCTTCAGCCATTGAGTTGGTCGGCCAGGCGCTGCGCTTGCTCGAAGTCGAGGTCGCCGCTGTAGATGGAGCGACCGCAGATCACGCCCTCCACGCCCTCGCCCTCGACCGCGCACAACTGGCGTATGTCTTGCAGATTGGACAGGCCGCCCGATGCAATCACCGGAATGGTCAGGGCCTGAGCCAGCTTGACGGTGGCTTCGATGTTGATGCCCGACAACATGCCGTCGCGGCCAATGTCGGTGTAGATGATGGACTCGACCCCGTAATCCTCGAACTTCTTGCCCAGATCGACCACCTCGTGGCCGGTCAGCTTGCTCCAGCCGTCGGTGGCGACCTTGCCGTCCTTGGCGTCGAGGCCGACGATGATGTGCCCGGCAAAGGCGGTGCAGGCATCCTGCAGGAAGCCGGGGCTTTTCACTGCCGCCGTGCCGATGATGACGTAGCGCAATCCGGCGTCCAGGTAGCGCTCGATGGTGTCGAGGTCGCGGATGCCGCCGCCGAGCTGGACATCGACCTCGCCGCCCACTTCCTTGAGGATGCCGCGGATCGCCGCTTCGTTCTTGGGTTTGCCGGCGAAAGCCCCGTTGAGGTCCACCAGGTGGACGCGCCGGGCACCTTTGCTGACCCAGTTGCGCGCCATGGCCGACGGGTCGTTGCCGAATACGGTGGATTGGCCCATATCGCCCTGTTTCAGGCGTACGCATTGGCCGTCTTTCAAGTCGATGGCAGGGATCAGCAGCATGGCTTCAGGGGTTCCAGTGCAAGAAGTTGCGATACAGCGCCAGCCCTTGGTCGGCGCTTTTTTCGGGATGAAACTGGGTGGCAAACAGCTTGTCGCGTGCAATGGCACAGGTGAATCGGGGGCCGTATTCGGACTCGCCCACACTGTGCTCGGGCCGCTCGGGGCGGGCATAGAAGCTGTGTACGAAGTAGTAGTAACTGCCGTTGGGAATACCCTGCCACATCGGGTGGGCAGGCCCGCGACCGAGCTGGTGAAACACCCGGTTCCAACCCATCTGAGGCACTTTGTAGCGGCTGCCGTCGGCTTGCGTCTGGCCTTCGAGCGCAAAGCGCAGTACCTGGCCGGGGATCAACCCCAGACCGGCCACGTCGCCCTCCTCGCTGTGGTCGAGCAGCATCTGCATACCCACGCACACGCCAAACAAGGGCTTTTGGCTGGCCGCTTCCAGCACGGCATCGCGCAGACCGCTGCGGGCCAGCTCGGCCATGCAATCCGGCATCGCCCCTTGGCCCGGCAGCACCACACGGTGCGCCGCACGAACCACCTGCGGGCTGGCCGTGACGACCACATCGACATGATCGACGGCGGTCGCGGCATGCATCACGGCCTGGGCCACGGAGCGCAGATTGCCCATGCCGTAATCCACCACGGCCACGGTCTGTCGGTTCATACGGGGTAGGGGTTCAGTCGAGTGAACACGGGGTCAAAAAGATGAAACTGGTTAGAGCGCACCTTTGGTCGAAGGGATCACCCCGGTCTGGCGCGGATCGAGTTCGAGGGCGGCACGCAAAGCGCGGGCGAAGGCCTTGAAAATGGTTTCGCACTGGTGGTGTGCATTGACGCCCTTGAGGTTGTCGATGTGCAGCGTGACCCAAGCGTGGTTGACAAAACCCTGGAAAAACTCGTAGATGAGCTGGGTGTCGAGTTGCCCGATCATGCCAGCCGTGAAAGCCACCTCGGTGTGCAGGCCCGGGCGGCCGGAAAAGTCCACCACCACGCGACTGAGCGCTTCATCGAGCGGCACGTAGGCATAGCCGTAGCGGCGGATGCCTTTTTTGTCGCCCACCGCCTGCGCGAAGGCCTGCCCGAGGGTGATGCCGATGTCTTCCACCGTGTGGTGGCCGTCGATGTGCAGATCGCCTTCGCAGCGCACGTCGAGGTCGATCAGGCCGTGCCGGGCGATCTGATCGAGCATGTGATCCAGAAAACCGATGCCGGTGTGCAAGCTGGACTGGCCCGTCCCGTCCAGATTGACGCGCACCGTGATGCGGGTTTCGAGCGTGTGGCGAGTGACTTCGGCTTGCCGCATGAGGGCGCGTGTTCCAGTGGGTTGATCGGGGGGTCATGATACCATCCTGCTCTATGAGCCGCTACTGGAGTGCCGTGGTTCACGGCCTGACCCCCTACACGCCGGGCGAACAGCCCACCATCGACAACCTGGTCAAGCTCAACACCAACGAGCACCCTTACGGGCCGTCGCCCAAGGCATTGCAAGCCATACGCGACGCCACCACAGACGCCCTGCGCCTCTACCCCGACCCGAATGCCGATGCACTCAAAGCCGTACTGGCCAGTCAGCACGGGGTGCAGCGCGCACAGATATTCGTGGGCAATGGGTCGGACGAGGTACTGGCGCACGCCTTTCAGGCGCTGCTCAAGCAGGATCGGGAACTGTGGTTCCCGGACGTGACGTATTCTTTCTATCCGGTCTATTGCGGCCTGTACGGCATCCGGCACCGGGCCGTGCCGCTGGCCGATGACTACACCCTGCAGGCGCAAGACTATCTGCCCAGCAACGGCCAACGGGCTGGGGCCATCATCTTCCCCAACCCGAACGCACCGACCGGTACGCTGCTGCCGCTGGAGGCGGTCGAGCGCATCGTGGCCGGCAACCCGGATGCCGTCGTGCTGGTGGATGAGGCCTACGTCGATTTCGGCGGACAGAGCGCCATCGCCTTGGTGGATCGCTACCCCAACCTGCTGGTGGTACACACCTTCTCCAAGAGCCGTTCGCTGGCGGGCTTGCGTGTGGGCTATGCGGTAGGCCATGCCGATCTGATCGAGGGGCTGGAGCGGGTCAAGAACAGTTTCAACTCCTACCCGCTCGACCGCCTGGCGCTGGCGGGTGCCGTGGCCTCGGTGCAAGACGATGCGTTTTTCCGGGCCAACTGCCAGCGGGTGATCCAGACCCGCGACCAACTGGTGGCCGACCTTGCGGCGCTGGGCTTCGCGGTTCTGCCGTCCGCCGCCAACTTTGTGTTTGCTCGCCACCCGGCGCACGACGGTGCCCAGTTGGCTGCCGCGTTACGGCAACAGGCGATTTTGGTGCGGCACTTCAAGCTGCCGCGCATCGATCAATTCCTGCGCATCACGGTGGGCACCGATGCGCAGTGCGCCATTCTGGTCGAAGCACTGCGCCGTTTGGTGGCCGCTGGTGGGGCCAGTGCCGAGGCCACTGCTGGCACCTTCGATCTGTGAATCAGGGTGCAGGCGGCCTGGCCATCAACACCTGACCATCAACAGCGCAAGCGCAGCTCGGCGGCACGGGCATGGGCCTGCAAGCCCTCGCCATGCGCGAGCACCGAAGCAATCTGACCGAGGTGCTGCGCACCCGCTGCACTCACCTCGATGATGCTGCTGCGCTTTTGAAAGTCATACACGCCCAGCGGGCTAGAAAAACGCGCGGTGCCACTGGTCGGCAGCACGTGGTTGGGGCCGGCGCAGTAGTCGCCCAGGCTTTCGCTGGTGTAGGCACCGAGGAAGATGGCCCCTGCGTGCCTGAGCAGCGGCTCCCAGCGGTGCGGTTCGTGGCTGGACACCTCCAGGTGCTCGGGCGCGATGCGGTTGCTGAGGGCGCAGGCCTCGTCCATGCTGCGGGTAAGGATCAGGGCACCCCGGCCATTGAGGCTTTTGGCGATGATCTCGGCGCGTGGCAGGGTGGGCAGCAGGCGGTCGATGGCCGCTTGCACCGCATCCAGATAAGCCGCATCCGGGCACAGCAGGATGGATTGCGCCAGCTCGTCGTGTTCGGCCTGCGAGAACAAATCCATCGCCACCCAGTCGGCGGGCGTGCTGCCGTCGGCCAGCACCAGAATCTCGCTGGGGCCAGCGATCATGTCGATGCCGACGGTGCCAAACACATGCTTCTTGGCGCTTGCCACATAGGCGTTGCCGGGGCCGGTGATTTTGTCCACCTTGGGCACGGTGGCGGTGCCATAGGCCAGCGCGGCCACGGCCTGCGCTCCACCCAGGGTGAAGGCACGGCTGACACCGGCCACATAGGCGGCGGCCAGCACCAGCGGATTCTTCTGGCCATGCGGGGTGGGCACCACCATGATGATCTCACCGACACCGGCCACATGGGCGGGAATGGCGTTCATCAGCACACTGCTGGGGTAAGCCGCCTTGCCGCCGGGCACGTAGATGCCGACACGATCGAGCGGCGTGACTTTCTGGCCCAGCAGGGTGCCGTCTTGGTCGCGGTAGGCCCAGCTTTCACCCGAGGCTTTTTTTTGCGCTTCGTGGTAGCGGCGCACGCGGTCGGCGGCCTGTTGCAAGGCGTCGCGCTGGGCGGCAGGCAGGCCGTCGAATGCAGACTTCAGCTCGGCCTGGGACAGCTCGAGTTCGGTCACGCTGGCGGCGCTCAGGCCATCGAAGCGCTCGGTGTAGTCGAGCACGGCGGCGTCGCCACGCGCTTGCACGTCGGCCAGGATGTCGGCCACCCGCTGCTCGATGGCGGCGTCGGTGTCGGCCGACCAGTGCAGGCGCTGCTGCAAGTGCGCCTCGAAATCGGCATCGGCGGTGCATAGGCGCAGCGGTGTGGCTTGCAGGGCTGTCATGTGCGCACTCCGTTGGGTTGGCTGGCACGGTCGAAGGCGTCCAGAATCGGGCGCAGCGCCGTGCGTTTGACCTTGAGCGCCCCTTGGTTGACCACCAGGCGCGAGGAAATGTCCATGATGTGCTCGACCTCGACCAACTGGTTGGCCCTGAGGGTGTTGCCGGTGGACACCAGATCGACGATCGCGTCGGCCAGGCCGGTGAGCGGTGCCAGCTCCATGCTGCCGTAGAGTTTGATGAGATCGACATGGACGCCCTTGCTGGCGAAGAATTCGCGCGCAATCGCCACATACTTGGTCGCCACCTTGAGGCGAGCGCCTTGGCGCACCGCACGGGCGTAGTCGAAGTCGGCACGCACGGCCACGCTCATGCGGCACCTGGCAATGCCCAAATCGAGCGGCTGGTACAGCCCGACGTTGCCCGCTCCACCCCACTCGGCCTCGTGCTCCAGCAAGGTGTCCTTGCCGCATACGCCCAGGTCGGCTCCGCCGTACTGCACATAGGTGGGCACGTCGGAAGCCCGCACCAGCACCACCCGCACATCGGGCCGGTTGGTGGGCAAAATGAGTTTGCGGGATTTTTCCGGGTCTTCCAGCACCTCGATGCCAGCGGCGGCCAGCAGGGGCAGGGTCTCTTGAAAAATGCGGCCCTTGGACAGGGCCAGAGTCAACTGGCTGGCACTCATGAGAGCCTTTCGATATCTGCGCCCAGGGCGCGCAGTTTCACTTCCATCTGGTCGTAGCCGCGGTCGAGGTGGTAGATGCGATCGACCACGGTGGCACCCTCGGCCACCAGCCCGGCAATCACCAGACTGGCCGAGGCGCGCAAGTCGGTCGCCATCACGGTGGCACCCGACAGGCGCACCACGCCTTCGACCAGCGCCACGCGGCCATCGACGTGGATTTTGGCCCCCAGACGCTGCAGTTCCTGCACATGCATGAAGCGGTTCTCGAAAATGGTTTCGGTCACGCTGCTGGCACCGGGTGCCACGCAGTTGAGCGCCATGAACTGGGCCTGCATGTCGGTCGGGAAGCCCGGGTATTCGGTGGTGCGAAAGGTCTGGGCCTTGAGCCCTGCCGCGCCGGGCGAGGCGACTCTCAGGCCCTCGGGCACTTGCTCGACCGTGACGCCGGCATCGCGCAGTTTGTCGATCACCGCGTCGAGGTGGTCGCCGCGCGCCAGGCGCAGCAGGGCTGCGCCACCCGTGGCGGCCACCGCGCACAGAAAGGTGCCGGCCTCGATGCGGTCCGCCACCACACTGTGCTCGCAGCCGTCGAGCCGCTCCACGCCCTGAATGCGGATGCGGCTGCTGCCGTGGCCTTCGATCCTGGCCCCCATCTTGATGAGCATGTCGGCCAGATCGGTGACTTCGGGTTCCTGGGCCGCGTTCTCCAGCACGGTTTCGCCTTCGGCCAGCGTCGCGGCCATCAGGAAGTTTTCGGTGCCGGTGACGGTGATCATGTCGGTGGTGATGCGTGCGCCTCTGAGCCGCGTCTGGCCAGTCGGCAGGCGAGCCACCATGTAGCCGTGCTCGACCACGATCTCGGCACCCATCGCCTGCAGGCCCTTGATGTGCTGATCGACCGGGCGCGAGCCTATGGCACAGCCGCCGGGCAGCGACACCTTGGCGCGGCCAAAACGCGCCAGCAACGGCCCCAGCACCAGCACCGAGGCGCGCATGGTCTTGACCAGATCGTACGGCGCGACCGGGTCGATCGGGTCTGCCGCGTGCAGAGTCAGCCCGCCGCGCTCGCCGTGTACCTGGGAATGCACGCCCATGTTTTCCAGCAGCTTACGCATGGTCGCGACGTCGCGCAGACGCGGCACGTTGCGCAGCATCACCGGCTGCTTGGTGAGCAAGGCGGCGCACAGCTCGGGCAGGGCGGCGTTTTTCGCGCCCGACACCGTGACTTCACCGCTGAGGCGGCGGCCGCCGCAGATACGCAGTTGGTCCATGGGGCAGATTCAGCGTTGGGCGGCCCATTCGGCCGGGGTGTGGGTTTTCATCGACAGGGCGTGTACCTCGTCGGTCTGGATGCGCCGACCGAGCGTGGCATAGACCAGTTGGTGGCGCTGGATCAGGCGTTTGCCTTCAAAAGCCGGTGACACGATCAGCGCCGCCCAGTGGCGGCCATCGCCCGAGACTTCGATGTGGTCACAGGGCAGCCCTTGCGCAATGAGGCTTTGGAGTTGGTCAGCAGTCATGGGGGTTTGCGTTCAATGTCTGATTTTGTAGCCCGTCTTGAGCAGGTGCAGGGCCAGCCCGCCGACCCCGACCGACGTGGTGACGACGATGCCTAAGCTCAGCCAGGGCGACACGTCCGACTGGCCAAAAAAGCCGTAGCGAAAGCCGTCGATCATGTAGAAAAAGGGATTGAGGTAGCTGATCTGCCGCCAGAATCCGGGCAGGGAATGGATGGAGTAGAACACACCGCTCAGAAAAGTGGCCGGCATGATGATGAAGTTCTGGAACGCCGCCATCTGGTCGAACTTTTCTGCCCACAGGCCGGCAATCACGCCCAGTGAGCCGAGCAGCCCCGCCCCCAGTATGGCAAACAGCACGATCCACAAGGGGTAGCGGAAGGCCAGATCGGTGAACCAGACCGTGACCAGCAGCACCCCCAGCCCCACCGCCAGACCGCGCACGATGGACGAACCCACATAGGCCACGAACCAGGCCCGGTGCGACAAGGGCGTCAGCAGGATGAACACCAGATTGCCCATCACCTTGCTCTGAATCAGGCTCGACGAGCTGTTGGCAAAAGCGTTTTGCAACACACTCATCATGACCAGCCCCGGCAGCAGGAAGGCGGTGTAGCTGACGGCATCGAACACCACGACCCGACCTTCGAGCACATGGCTGAAGATCAGCAGGTAGAGCAAGGCGGTGATGACCGGTGCCGCCACGGTCTGGAAGCCGACCTTCCAGAAGCGCAGCACTTCCTTGTAGAACAGGGTCTGCCAGCCGCTCATTTCTGCCCCGCTAAAGATGCGCCGTGCGTGCCGGGGGCGGCTGGTGCCCGCCCGGCCATGAGGTCCAGAAACACGTCTTCCAGATCGGCCTTGGTGACTTCGACGTCCTCCACCACCAACCCGGCTTCGCGCACCAGCGCGAGGATGCGCTCCACCGCCAGCGCGTCGTGGGCGGGCAGTTGCACGAACCGGCCCGTGACGCGGGCGTGTGCCAAGCCCGGCGGCAGGGCCTGATCGGTTTTGAAGCGCAGCACCTTGGCCACGGGCCGCTTGAGCAGTTCGGCGGTTGTTTCCAGCGCGATCACCTGCCCCTGCTTGAGCATGGCAATGCGGCCACACAGGGCTTCGGCCTCTTCCAGGTAATGGGTGGTCAGCAGCACCGTGCTGCCCTGTTTGTTGAGGCGGGAAATGAACTGCCACAGCGTCTGGCGCAATGCCACGTCCACACCGGCGGTTGGCTCGTCGAGCACGATCACCGGCGGTTGGTGTACCAGGGCCTGCGCCACCAGCACCCGCCGTTTCATGCCCCCGGACAACTGGCGCATATTGGTGTTGGCCTTGTCGGCCAGCCCGAGGCCATCGAGCAACTCATCGATCCAGGCCTCGTTGTGCCGGACGCCGTAGTAACCCGACTGAAACCGCAGCGCCTCGCGCACGGTGAAAAAGGGGTCGAACACCAGTTCCTGCGGCACCACACCCAGCCGACGCCGGGCCTGTGCGTAGTCGGCCTGCACATCGGCCCCAAGCACGGTGACATGCCCGGCACTGGCGCGAACCAGCCCGGCCAAGATGCTGATGAGGGTGGTCTTGCCCGCTCCGTTGGGGCCGAGCAGGCCAAAAAACTCGCCCGGCTCGATGTCGAGCGTCACGCCCTTGAGCGCCTCCAATGCACCTCGGGGCGTGATGTAGGTTTTGCAGACGTTCTGAAAGGAGATGGCGGACATGAGCCCGCCATTTTACGTGGACAGCAGATCGCGCACACCGTAGAGGGTGGCGAGGTCGTGCAGCCGTTGCGGCATGGCAGCCAGTTGCAGGGTTTCGCCCCGGGCCTGAAGCTGGCGATGCACGGCCAGCAAAGCAGCCAGTGCGGCGGAATCGAAATGCGCCAGCGCGGCCGCATCCACGACCCAGACCGCGCCGGGCCGTGGCTGAGTCGCGTGCAGCGCCGTCGCGCACGAGCGGGCAAACGCATCGGCCTGCTCGTGGGTCAAGCGAGCCGGCAGCGCCGGCAGTGATCGATTGGGGGCGTTGGCCATCAGGATCGGGTCGCCGCCGCCCGGTTGCGCTCGGTCATGGCCGCGATCAGGCCATCGATGCCACGGGCGTTGATTTCTTGGGCAAACTGGCCGCGGTAGGTGTCCACCAGCCAGATACCCGCCACATTGACGTCGAACACCTTCCAGCCGGTCGGGGTTCGCTCCATGCGGTAGTCGATGGCAATCGGCTCGCCCCGGCCGCGCAGTTCGGAACGCACCACCACCTCGGTGTCGCTGGGCTGGGCACGCGAGGGCCGCAGTGCCAGGGTCATCTGGTCGGTCACTTGGTTGATCGCGCCCGAATAGGTGCGCACCAGCGTGATCTTGAACTCCTGCTGCAGGCGCTGGCGTTGCTCGGGCGTCGCCTGACGCCAGAAACGGCCCACCGACGAGGCGGTCATGCGCGTGAAGTTGACGTGCGGCATCAAATGCTCATCGACCAGCGCCATGATGCGGTTGAGGTCACCCGAGCGCAGCGTGGGGTCCGAGCGAATGCTCGCCAGCAACAAGCCCGAGACCCGCTCGATCAGCGCTTCGGGCGCTTCCAGGCTCTGGCTCGCCCAAGCCGACCCCACCCAGGGCAGCAGCCCCACGGCCCCCAAGCCCAGCAAGGCCAAGCGCCGCGGGCGGACGGGCGTTTCAACGGTCTTCATATGCGTTCGACGGTTCATCATGCGCGGTATTTTGCCTGCTTTTGCTCGCGTTTGCTCCCGCGTTTGCTCCCGAGTTTGTTCCCGTTTGTCCGCTGATTCCCGCGTTGGCCTGCGCCAGCCTCGTCCAACGAGGTATGCGCTTAGAGCGGGGGCCGAGATTCTAATCAGGAATCAGTCCAAAAAGTGGATGCCAGAAAAATGCTTGCATGCGCCCTGCTGCAAATCCGCAAGCGCAGCGCTGTGGCCGCTTGGGGGGCTGAGTCCGTTACCGGCTGACACCCATGCACGGTCATTCGTCGAGGTCGTAACGGACCGATTCCGTCTCGCGCCCGATCTGCGACAGGCGGCGCTGCAGGTGCGCATCGCGCACGAACACATAGCGGTCCAAGGCGATCTGATCCAGCATGTCGGTGGCTGGCAACAACTCGGTGCGGCCATCGACGATGCGCACCAGCACCAGCGTGTTTTGCGTGGTCGCGTGATCCACCCCTTGCGTGACCAGATCACCCTGAGCATCCACCACCATACCAAGGCTGTCGCGCACGGTGGATGGCCCCATCAGGGGCAGCACCAGATAAGGGCCAGGCGGCACGCCCCAGCGGGCCAGCGTGTGCCCCACATCCAGCGTGGTGCGCGGGATGCCCATTTCAGTCGCAATGTCGAGCACGCCACCCAGCCCCATGAAGGTGTTGACGTTGAAGCGCATGAAGTTTTCAGCCGCTTGCTGCGGGCGGGCCTGCAGGGCGGCATTCAGCGCCGACCAGAGATCGCGCCAATTGCCAAAAAAGTTGTTGACGCCGGTGCGCACCGGCGCAGGCACCGTGTCCCGATAGGCCACCGCCACGGGCCGCACCACGGCGGCATCCACGCTGTCATTGAAGCGCATCACGCTGCGGTTGAGGGGTTCAAGCGGGTCCCGCGGGTCTGCATGCGGCCCGCTGGCACAGCCGGCCAGCAGTGTCAGCAAAAGCGCGGATGACAGCAGTCGTATCCACATCAGGCATTCCTCCTTGGCTTGAATCAGGTTGGCAACAGGCCGCTGAGCCTCATTCGGTGGCTTCGGCCGAGCGGTTGAACAGGAACTGGCCGATCAGGTTTTCCAGCACCACGGCCGACTGCGTCAGCGTGACCACGTCGCCCTGAGCGAGGTTGTCGTCCGACCCGCCAGGGTCGATGCCGATGTACTGCTCACCCAGCAGGCCACTGGTCAGGATGCGAAATGAACTGTCACGCGGGAAGGCAAAGCCTGCGTCCAGCGAAATGATGACATCGGCCTGAAAGGTGGTGTCGTTGAAGCGGATCGAGTCCACCTGCCCCACCCGCACCCCCGCGCTGCGCACCGTGGCACGCGGCTTGAGGCCACCGATGTTGTCAAACCGGGCCGTGACCTGGTAGGTTTTCTGAAAACTCATGTCGAGCAGATTTGCCGCCTGCAGCGACAAAAACAGCAAGGCCAGTGCGCCTATCAGCACGAACAGGCCCACCCAAAAGTCTTTCGCCGAGCGTTGCATGCTCACCCTTCCTATCAAATTCCAAACATCAATGCAGTCAGGACGAAGTCCAGCCCCAGCACGGCCAGCGAGGCAATCACCACGGTACGGGTGGTGGCCCGGGCCACACCTTCAGGCGTGGGCGTGGCGGTATAGCCTTGCAGCAAGGCAATGAAGGTGACTGTCAGCCCAAACACCACGCTTTTGATGACGCTGTTGCCCACGTCGCTCCAGACATCGACACCGGCGCGCATCTGGCTCCAGTAAGCCCCGGCGTCCACCCCCAGCAGGTGTACCCCGACGATCCAGCCGCCTATGATGCCAACGGCACTGAACACCGCGACCAGCACCGGCAGCGCGATCACCCCCGCCCAGAAGCGCGGCGCGAGGATGCGCGCCACCGGGTCAACCGCCATCATCTCCATGGCACTGAGCTGCTCGCCCGCTTTCATGAGGCCGATTTCGGCCGTCAGCGAGGTGCCGGCACGACCGGCAAACAGCAAAGCACCGATCACCGGCCCGAGTTCGCGGATCAGGCTCAAGGCCACCAGCAAGCCCAGCACTTCTGCGGAGCCAAAGCGCTGCAAGGTGTAATAGCCCTGCAGGGCCAGCACGAAGCCGACGAACAGGCCCGACACGGCAATGATGGCCAGCGAGTAGTTACCCAGAAAATGGATTTGGTCGCGCACCAGCGCAAAGCGTTTCAGCGTGCCCCCCAGCAGCCAGACCAGCCGCAAGAACAGTCGGGCACCGAAACCCAGCCCGGACACCCATTGCCGGACTGCAAAACCCACGTCGGCGAGCAAGCCGCGGCTCATGCGCGGCCTCCCAGACCGTAGTCTTGTGCCGCTGTCGGCGCGGGGTAGTGGAAATGCACCGGGCCTTCGGGCTCGGCGTGGACGAACTGGTGTACCAGCGGGTCCGCGCTGTTGCTGACTTCGTCGGGCGTGCCGATGGCGGCTATCTTGCCGTTGGCCAGTATCACCACCTGGTCGGCAATGGCAAAGGTTTCGGCCAAATCGTGCGACACCACGATGCTGGTCAGCCCCATGGCGTCGTTCAACTGGCGGATCAGCCGCGCCGCCGTGCCCAGCGAGATCGGGTCTAGGCCGGAAAAGGGTTCGTCGTACATCACCAGTTCCGGGTCGAGCGCAATGGCACGGGCCAATGCGACCCGCCGCCCCATCCCGCCCGAGATTTCGGACGGCATGAGCTCGCGCGCGCCACGCAAACCCACCGCGTCGAGCTTCATGAGCACGATGTCGCGCACCATGTCCTCGGGCAATCGGGTATGTTCGCGCAAGGGAAAGGCGACATTCTCGAAAACCGTCAGGTCGGTGAACAGGGCGCCGAACTGGAACAGCATTCCCATGCGTCGGCGCATGGCGTAAAGGGGGGCGGCTCGCATCTGCCCGACATCGGTCGCGTCAAACAGCACCTGACCCGACTGGGCCCGCTGCTGCCCGCCTATCAGCCGCAATACCGTGGTCTTGCCGCCACCGGAGGCACCCATCACGGCAGTGACCTTGCCGCGCGGCACTTGGAAGGAAATGTTGTCGAAGATGAGCCGATCCCCGTAAGCAAAACTCACGTTCTTGAGCTCAACCAGAGGCTGTGGTTCTGGAGATTTCATAAAAAAGGCCGGTCATTCCGGCCTTCCGATGATAAGGCAAACCCATGCATCAGCGCGGCAGGTCGGAAAACCCCATCAGAAATTCGTCCACCGAACGCGCCGCCTGCCTGCCTTCACGGATCGCCCACACCACCAGCGACTGCCCGCGCCGCATATCGCCAGCGGCAAACACCTTGGGTACGTTGGTGGCATAGCCGCCCGTGAAGTCGGTGCTGGCCCTGGCGTTGCCGCGCCCGTCTTTCTCGACGCCGAACGCATCGAGCACCGTGGCGACCGGGTTGGTGAAACCCATGGCCAGCAGCACCAGGTCGGCCTTGTATTCCTTTTCAGTGCCAGGAACCTCGACCAGCTTGCCGTCCTTGAACTCGACCTGCACCGTCGTCAGGCTGCTCACCTTGCCCTTGCTGCCGTTGAAGGACTTGGTGGAGATGGCGAACTCGCGGGTACAGCCTTCTTCGTGGCTGGACGAGGTGCGCAGCTTGATCGGCCAGTAGGGCCAGGTCAGTGCCTTGTTTTCCTGCTCGGGGGGCATGGGCATGAGCTCGAACTGGGTCACGCTGGCCGCGCCGTGGCGGTTGCTGGTGCCCACGCAGTCGGAGCCGGTGTCGCCACCGCCGATCACGATCACGTGCTTGCCGTCGGCACGCAACTGCTTTTTCAACTTGTCACCGGCGTTGACCTTGTTTTGCTGCGGCAGGAACTCCATCGCGAAGTGGACCCCATCGAGCTCCCGGCCCGGCACCGGCAGATCGCGGCTCTGCTCGGCACCACCGGCCAGCAGGACGGCGTCAAACTCGGCCTCGAGCTGCTCGGGGCTGACCGTTTGCTGGGCATCGTTGGTCACTTTCGCTGCCGGGCCTGCGCTCGGCATGCTGGCCACCAGCACACGGGTGCGGAAGACCACCCCTTCGGCCTGCATCTGCTCGACGCGGCGGTCGATCAGCCCCTTCTCCATCTTGAAGTCGGGTATGCCGTAGCGCAGCAGGCCGCCTAGGCGGTCGTTCTTTTCGAACACCGTCACGTCGTGGCCGGCACGCGCGAGTTGCTGGGCGGCCGCCAGCCCAGCCGGGCCAGAGCCCACCACCGCCACCTTTTTGCCGGTCTTGATGCGGGCCGGGCGCGGTTGCACCCATCCTTGGGCCCAAGCCTTGTCGATGATGGCGTGCTCGATTGATTTGATGCCGACCGGGTCGTCGTTGACGTTCAGCGTACAGGCCGCCTCGCAAGGTGCCGGGCAGATGCGCCCCGTGAACTCGGGGAAATTGTTGGTGCTGTGCAGCACCGCGACGGCGTTTTCCCAGTCCTGACGATAGACCAGATCATTGAAGTCCGGGATGACGTTGTTGACCGGGCAGCCGTTGTTGCAAAACGGGGTGCCGCAATCCATGCAGCGCGCACCTTGCACCTTGGCTTGGGCGTCGGTCAGGGCCAGCACGAATTCCTTGTAGTGGGTGAGGCGTTCGGGCACGGGCCTGTAGCCCTCTTCCAGACGCTCGTATTCCATGAAGCCGGTGATTTTTCCCATGATGTGTTTCCTCGGTTCGATGCAGCGGTTTCAGACGTTGGCAGGTGCTGTGCAAGCAGTGGCTTGGGCGTGCAACTCGGCCAGTGCCCGCTTGTATTCGGTCGGGAGCACCTTGACGAACTTGCTTCGGGTCTGCGCCCAGTGGTCGAGAATGTCCCGCGCTCGGCTGGAGCCGGTCCAGCGGTTGTGGTCTTGTAGCAGTTTGCGCAGTTGCGCCTCGTCGGTTTGACCGCGGTGCCAGGTCGCCCGCTCGACCGTGGCTTCCTGCTCGGCAGCGCTGAGCACTTGCTCCAGCGTCACCATAGACGTGTTGCAGCGCTTGGCGAACTGGCCGTCTTCGTCATAGACGTAGGCCACGCCACCGCTCATGCCGGCGGCAAAGTTGCGCCCGGTCAAACCCAGAACCACCACCGTGCCGCCGGTCATGTATTCGCAGCCGTGGTCTCCCGTGCCTTCGACCACCGCCGTCGCGCCCGACAGGCGCACCGCGAATCGCTCGCCAGCCACGCCACGGAAAAACGCCTCGCCTCGGGTCGCGCCATACAGCACCGTGTTGCCGACGATGATGTTGCGGGCCGCGTCGCCGCGGAACTCGATGCTCGGACGCACCACCACACGCCCGCCGCTCAAGCCCTTGCCGGTGTAATCGTTGGCATCGCCTATCAGGTACAGGGTAATGCCTTGGCTGAGGAATGCGCCAAAGGATTGCCCTCCCGTGCCTTCGAGCTGAATCCGGATCGCGTCATCCGGCAGCCCCTGCGGGTGGTGGCGCGTGACCTCACCGGAGAGCATGGCACCCACCGTCCGGTTGACGTTGCGGGCCGCTTCCATGAAGCTGACTCGCTCGCCCTTGTCGATCGCGGCGCGCGACTTGTCGATCAGCCTCAGATCCAGCGCCTTGTCCAAGCCGTGGTCTTGCTGATCGACGTGTCGGCGCGGGACTTCGGCGGGTACGTCGGGCTGGTAGAACAGGCGGCTGAAATCCAGCCCCTTGGCCTTCCAGTGTGCAATGCCCCGACGGGTGTCGAGCAGGTCGGCGCGGCCCACCAGTTGATCGAACGTGCGTATGCCCAACTGCGCCATGATCTGCCGCACTTCCTCGGCCACGAAGAAGAAATAGTTGACCACGTGTTCGGGCTTGCCGGCGAACTTCGCACGCAGCGCCGGGTCTTGCGTGGCCACCCCCACCGGGCAGGTGTTGAGGTGGCACTTGCGCATCATGATGCAGCCTTCGACCACCAGCGGCGCGGTGGCAAAGCCGAATTCATCGGCCCCCAGCAGGGCACCGATCACCACGTCGCGCCCTGTTTTCATCTGTCCGTCGGCCTGCAGTCGGATGCGCCCGCGCAGGCGGTTGAGCACCAGCGTCTGCTGCGTTTCGGCCAAGCCGATTTCCCAGGGCGAGCCTGCATGCTTGATGGATGACCAGGGCGACGCGCCGGTGCCCCCGTCGTGACCGGCGATCACCACATGGTCGGCCTTGGCCTTGGCCACCCCGGCGGCAATCGTGCCCACCCCCACCTCCGAGACCAGCTTGACCGAAATGTCGGCCTTCGGGTTCACGTTCTTCAGGTCGTGGATCAGTTGCGCCAAGTCCTCGATCGAGTAGATGTCGTGGTGCGGTGGCGGCGAAATCAGCCCCACGCCCGGCACCGAGTAACGCAGAAAACCGATGTACTCGGACACCTTGCCGCCCGGCAACTGACCGCCCTCGCCCGGTTTGGCCCCTTGGGCCATCTTGATCTGGATCTGGTCGGCACTGACGAGGTATTCCGCCGTGACGCCAAAGCGGCCCGACGCCACCTGCTTGATCCTGGAGCGCAGGCTGTCGCCTGCCAGCAGCGGGATGTCGGCCGCCACTTTGTCGCTGCCGATCACGGACGCCAAGGACGCCCCCTGCTGAATCGGGATGCCCTTGAGTTCGTTACGGTAGCGGGCCGGGTCTTCGCCGCCCTCGCCGGTGTTGCTCTTGCCACCGATGCGGTTCATCGCCACCGCCAGCGTGGCATGGGCCTCGGTGGAAATCGATCCCAGCGACATGGCCCCGGTGGCGAAGCGCTTGACGATCTCCTGCGCCGACTCCACCTCATCGACCGGGATGGCTTTGGCCGGATCGACCTTGAACTCGAACAGGCCACGCAGCGTCATGTGGCGGCGCGTCTGGTCGTTGATGATCTGGGCGTATTCCTTGTAGGTGTTGAAATGGTTGGCCCGCGTCGCATGCTGGAGCTTGGCGATGGCGTCCGGCGTCCACATATGCTCTTCACCGCGCACACGCCAAGCGTATTCGCCGCCCGCGTCCAGCATGTTGGCCAGCAGCGGATCGTCGCCAAAAGCCGCCTTGTGCATGCGGATGGCTTCCTCGGCGATCTCGAACACGCCGATGCCTTCCACCCGGCTGGGGGTGCCGGTAAAAAATGTGTCCACCAGCGCCGTGTTCAGGCCGATGGCTTCGAACAACTGTGCGCCGCAGTACGACATGTAGGTGCTCACGCCCATTTTCGACATGATCTTGGACAAGCCCTTGCCGATGGCCTTGACGTAGTTGGCGACCGCCTTGTCCGCCGACAGCTCGCCCGGCAGGTCTTGGTGGATGGCTTTGAGCGTGTCCATGGCCAGCCACGGGTGCACCGCCTCGGCACCATAACCGGCCAGTACCGCGAAGTGATGCACCTCCCGTGCCGAACCGGTTTCCACCACCAGCCCCGCCGTGGTGCGCAGGCCTTCGCGCACCAGATACTGGTGCACCGCCGACAAGGCCAGCAAGGCTGGAATCGCCACCCGCTCGGCGCTCACGGCACGGTCGCTGATGATGAGGATGTTGCTGCCGCTGCGGATCGCATCGACCGCCTCTGCGCACAGCGAAGCCAGTTGCGCCTCAACCCCTTCCTTGCCCCACGATACCGGGTAGGTGATGTCGAGCGTCGTGCTCTTGAACTTGCCGTGGGTGTGCTGGTCGATCGTACGCAATTTCGCCATGTCGGCGTGGTTGAGCACCGGCTGGCTCACCTCCAGCCGCATCGGCGGGTTGACCTGGTTGATGTCGAGCAAATTTGGCTTGGGGCCGATGAACGACACCAGCGACATGACGATCGCTTCGCGGATCGGGTCGATCGGCGGGTTGGTGACTTGGGCAAACAACTGCTTGAAGTAGTTGTACAGCGGCTTGTTCTTGTCGGACAGCACGGCCAGCGGGCTGTCATTGCCCATCGAGCCTATGCCTTCCTCACCGCTCTGCGCCATCGGCGCCATCAGGAACTTGATGTCCTCCTGCGTCATGCCAAAGGCCTGCTGCCTATCGAGCAGCGAGGCATCGGCGTGTTCCATGGCGACGCTGGTGGACTCCTCGGCCAGCACCTGCCTGCCTTCAGACTCACCTGCCACCGGCTTGAGCACGTCATCCAGACGGATGCGCAGCCCTTCGATCCACTGCTTGTAGGGCTTGGTGTTGACGATGTTGGCCTTGAGTTCCTCGTCGTCGATCATGCGGCCCTGCTCCAGATCGATCAGGAACATCTTGCCCGGCTGCAGCCGCCACTTGCGCACGATCTTGCCCTCGGGCACCGGCAGCACCCCAGACTCGGAGCCCATGATGACGAAGTCGTCGTCGGTCACGCAGTAGCGCGAGGGGCGCAGGCCGTTGCGGTCCAGCGTGGCACCGATCTGGCGCCCGTCGGTGAACACGATCGAGGCCGGGCCATCCCAAGGCTCGAGCATGGCGGCGTGGTATTCATAGAACGCCTTGCGGCGCTCGTCCATCATGGTGTGCTGCTCCCACGGCTCCGGGATCATCATCATCACCGCTTGGCTGATCGGGTAGCCCGCCATCGTCAGCAGTTCCAGACAGTTGTCGAACGTTGCCGTGTCGGACTGGCCGGGGAAGCTGATCGGATAGAGCTTGTGCAGGTCGGCACCCAGCACCGGCGACGACATCACGCCTTCGCGCGCCTTCATCCAGTTGTAGTTGCCCTTGACGGTGTTGATCTCGCCGTTGTGCGCGACGTAGCGGTAGGGGTGGGCCAGCGGCCACTCGGGGAAGGTGTTGGTGGAGAAGCGCTGGTGCACCAGCCCCAGCGCGGACACGCAGCGGGCGTCCTGCAGATCGAGGAAGTATTCGCCCACCTGATTGGCCAGCAGCAGGCCTTTGTACACCACGGTGCGGCTGCTCATGCTGGGCACGTAGTATTCCTTGCTGTGCGTCAGCTTCAGGCGCTGGATGTTGGCGCTGGCGGTCTTGCGGATCAGGTAGAGCTTGCGCTCCAGCGCGTCCTGGACGATCACATCGGCCCCGCGACCAATGAACACCTGCCGGATGATCGGCTCCGTCTTGCGCACGGCGGGCGACATCGGCATGGCGGCATTCACCGGCACATCACGCCAGCCCAGCAGTACCTGACCTTCGGCCTTGATGGCGCGCTCCATTTCCTGCTCACACGCCAGCCGGGATGCATGTTCTTTGGGCAAAAAGATGATGCCGACGCCATACTCGCCCGGCGGCGGCAGGTGGATGCCCTGCTGGGCCATTTCCTCGCGGTAGAGCTGGTCGGGAAGCTGGATCAGGATGCCCGCCCCATCGCCCATCAGGGCATCGGCACCCACGGCACCCCGGTGGTCGAGGTTTTCGAGGATTTTCAGCGCCTGCGCAACGATGGCATGGCTCTTGTGGCCCTTGATATGGGCCACAAAACCGACGCCGCATGCGTCATGCTCCTGGGCTGGGTCATACAAGCCGTGCTGTTGCAGCGCCGCAATTTCATGGGTATGGGACACGCCTAACTCCTGCTACTGATCGTGGACTCGCGAGCATACTGCATGGTCGCGAGTCTGCCAAGCACATTAAACAGGGTCTGTCCCTATATTCGTTTTATGCAACAATGCTATATAAAAATAGGGGACAGATTACTGGAGGGGACGCACTTTAGGCCGACCGGGTCGGGACTTGATCACCCGCCGGCTCACCTGAGCCTGCACGGCTTCCACGAAGTCTGGTGACCCCATGACCCAACCCCTTAAGGCGGCGCTGAGCAAACGCTCACGCTGCTCGGCAGGCAAGCCGTGCGCCACCCGCTCGGCGTAAGCCGCTTCTCGGGCAAACGGTGTATTGCCCAATTGCCAGTAAATGGCTGGGGCCGTCAAGCCCTTCTGCATGACGCGACCCGCGTAGTGTGCATGACTGGACCAAGCGTAGTGTTCGGCCGCAGCCACCTGGCCGGCATGGACAGGCTCGCTGTCCAGCAGGCACATGATCTGCAACTCAGCCTCACCCGGCTCGACAATGGTGCAGCGATATCGGCCTTCCCAAAGCGTTCCCTGGCGGTGATGACGCCCGTTGAAATGACGAACGTAATGGCGGCCGATGCCCTGCATCATCAGACCCAACCCAGTCGCCATGTCGGGCGTACACAGGCACTGCACGGCGTGGTCAAGCAATACGAAGGCGTGCAGTGACACCCGGTGCTGCTCTGCCTGGCGGGTCAGGCATTGCAAAAACTGCCACCGGTCTTCATCATCCCGAAACAGTGTCTGATCGGAAAGACCACGCCAGATCACATGATGCGGCAACCGTGCAACCGACAAGCGGGCAAGCCTTGCCATGGTTTTACCGCGTCAGCCTGGACCAGCGGCTCTGCAATCGCCAGGCCAGCCACAAACCACAACCCGCCAAGACAAGGTTCAGCCAGACCGCATGATGCCAGCCCCCGAAGTCGGCCGCGATGGCGGCCATTAGAGGGGGCGTCAGGAATTGACCCATGGAGGACAACTGCTGCACCCAGCCCACCGTGGTGGTGACCGTCTGCCGGGAAGGTGCCAGGTGCATGGCCAATGAGATCAGCGTCGCCGGGATCATGCCCCCGACCCACGAAAACAACAAAACCGACAGATATTGCCCTGTTGGGGCGAGCCATCCGGACATCACGCCCCAGGCGCCGACCCCCATCGCCAGATAGCCCACGGCCAGCAAGGTGCCGGGCCACGCTCCGCGAGCCAACCAACGACCCGCCAGAATATTGCCGATCATGTTGACCCCTGCGGCACCCGCCGTCAAAGGGCCAATCCAGTCGGGAGGCCAGCCGGCCTGGTGGTAGATGGTCGGCAGAAACCCGATCACGGCCATCCACTGCCCGGAATACACCATAAAAGCCAGAGCCACCAGCCAAGGGCCTGGAGCCGACAAGGTGGACTTCAAGGCCTGCGCCATCATCGGTGTTTCACGCAGCGGCCCACGGTCCGCGTCCGGGGGAACCCGGGCCAACACGATGATCGCCACCGCGACCGATGCCCACGCCAGCAGCACCCAGGTCCAGCGCCAACCGATGGCGTCGTAAGCCCATGGAGTCACAAGCAGTGCTGATGCCATGCCGATCGGCATGTACGCCCCCCAAAAACCCAGAGCCCGCTGCAAGGCCTTGGGCTCCGTCACCCAGCGACGCAGCAAGACGGGCGCGGCAATCACCGAAAGCAAAAAACCCATGCTCTCGATCCCGCGCAACACCATCAAACTGCCCGGACTCTGGGCCCAAGCCCCCCAGCCACTGCCCAGCGCCAGTAGGACAAGGCCCGTCAGCACAATGCGTCTTGGCCCCACATGGTCGGCCAGCGAACCGGCCACTGCCCCGAGCGCCATCCCGGCGAGCTGAATCAGCGCCAACAAGAACCCCCCTTGAACCAGCGTCATGTCGAGTTCATGGGCCAAAACCGGGATGGCCGCCGGCAATTTGCCCACATGCAGGGCCGCCACAACGCCTGACAACACCACCCAAAGGGCCACCTGCCGGGACGGGATCGGATGAACGGGACGCATCAGAACAGCGACAAGCCAGTGAGTCGGGCATGTTCGCGCATCGCGAACCGGTCCGTCATGCCGGCGATGTAATCGGCCACCTGGCGTCGCAGAGATAGGGTGGCAGTGTCCTTGGTCATCATCGACATTTCCTCTGGCGCCTCCCGATAGATCCGGTAGAGATCCCCAACGATCTGTTTGGCCCGGCGGGACTTCTCCATGACTTGCGGATGACGATAGAGATTGAGCATCAGAAATCGCTTCAAGGCCGAAGAGTCCGAACGCATGGAAGGGGAAAAACACACCAGCGTCGGCGCAAGCCTGACGTCGCTGGCGTGCGCTACGCCAGCGCTTCGGATGGCTGCCCGAGTGGCCCCAATCACGTCATAGACTTGCTCGCTCAACATCCGACGAATCGACTCGAACAGCAACCGCCGACCCTTGAGTGCGGGAAACTCCTTCAGCACCGCTGCAAGGTAACGCCTGAAAAGATCCACATCGTCTAACTGCTCCAGGCTCAGCAGACCCGAGCGTACGCCATCGTCAATGTCGTGAGCGTTGTAGGCGATTTCATCGGCCAGATTGGCCAATTGCGCCTCCAGGGATGGGGACTGGTGCCTGAGAAAGCGCGCCGCCACCCCGCCAGGCTCCCGGTGTTCCAGCCACTCGGCATTCGCCCGCGAGCAATGCTTGAGGATACCCTCGCGGGTTTCAAAGCACAGATTCAAGCCGTTGAAAGCCGGATAGCGCTCCTCCAGTTCATCGACCACCCGCAGACTTTGCATGTTGTGCTCGAAACCCCCGCGTGGCTCATCGTCCGCGTCAGTCACGCCGTGCGGTGGGTCTGCATGCATGCAGGCATTCAGGGCGTCCTGGCCGGCATGACCAAACGGGGTATGCCCGAGATCATGCGCCAGGGAAATCGCCTCAACCAGATCCTCATTCAATTCCAGGCTGCGGGCGATGCTGCGACCGAGTTGGGCCACCTCCAGCGAGTGGGTCAGACGGGTACGAAACAAGTCCCCTTCATGGTTGAGAAAAACCTGGGTTTTATAGACCAACCGACGAAAAGCGGTGCAGTGGATCACCCGATCCCGGTCACGCTGGAAATCATTGCGGGTGGGAGCCAGTGGCTCGGCATAGCGACGCCCCCGTGTGCATTCTGGCCAACTGGCGACAGGGCTTAATGGCACCCCCACGTCCTTCAGGCGCAGGACGCCTCAATCACCTCGGCCACCCGCTGGTCCGCAACGCTCATCAGATGGGCCCGCCCTGCGTCATCGACGAGAATGAACCGGATCGCGCCTGCTTCGGCCTTTTTGTCGACACGCATGAGTGCCAGATAGGCACTTGGGTTGTCTGCGCCGTCGGCCAGCCGTGGGGCCACCGTGGGCAACCCGGCGCGTTGAATCAGCGCCTGCAAAGCACAAACCCGTTCCTCTTGCAGAAGCCCCACGGCGTGCGACAAGCGAGCCGCCATGACCATGCCGCAGCCCACCGCCTCGCCGTGCAACCAAGCCCCATAACCCATGCCAGCTTCAATCGCATGGCCAAAGGTGTGGCCGAAATTCAGGATAGCCCGCAGCCCGGATTCGCGTTCGTCGGCACCAACCACGGCCGCCTTGATTTCACAACTCCGGCGAACCGCATAAGCGAGCGCCTCGGGTTGACGCTGCAGCAAGTCATCGATGTGGCGTTCGATCCATGCAAGAAAAGCGAGATCGTAAATAGGCCCATATTTGATGACTTCAGCCAAGCCCGCACTGAACTCACGTTCGGGCAGGGTATGCAGCGTGGAAAGATCGCACACCACCTGCACAGGCTGGTAAAAGGCACCGATCATGTTTTTGCCGAGCGGGTGGTTGATCCCCGTCTTGCCGCCCACCGACGAATCCACTTGCGCTAGCAAGGTGGTAGGCACCTGGACAAACGGGACGCCACGCATGTAACAGGCCGCCGCAAAACCGGTCATGTCCCCCACCACCCCGCCGCCCAGGGCCAGCAGCAGCGTCTTGCGGTCGCAAGCGTGGCTCAGCAGTGCATCGAAAATGGTCTGCAGAGTCTCCCAGTTTTTATAGGCCTCGCCATCCGGCAGGATGACGCTCTGAACCTTCGGAAAACGCGGCAACAAAGCCGACTTCAGACGGTCCAGATAGATGGGCGCGACGGTCTGATTCGTGACGATGACCGCTTGTGTGGCCGCTGGCAGGCTCTGCCAGACCCCTGATTGTTCCAGCAGATCGGTGCCGATCAGAATCGGATAGCTTCTGTCAGCCAGTTCGATACGCAACGAATGTGTCGCTGATGAAGTCTTGAACACTGCGGTCATGCCTTGAGTGTATGCCAGCCACGAAGCATGCGATGGAGTTGCTCAGGCGGACTCGCCGTTCAATTCCAACTGCATGGCAATCATGTTGACCAGTGTGGCCACCGAGGGCCGCCCAGTTTCAATGACGAAATGCGCGGTCTCCCGATACAGGGGATCGCGTTGTTCGAACAGTTCACGCAGCTTGCGCATCGGGTCCGCCACTTGCAACAAGGGGCGGCTACGGTCATGCTTGACGCGGCGAAAGATCTCTTCCGGAGTGGAGCGCAAATAAAACACCCGCCCACTGGACCGCAGTCGCTCGCGATTGACGCTCCTCAACACGGCCCCACCTCCAGTCGAAAGAACCGCCGACTGGCCAAGTGCCAACTGCTCAACGACCTCCTGCTCCACATCACGAAAGGCCGACTCCCCTTCACGGTCGAAAAATTCGCGTATCGAGCAGCCGATGCGTCGCTCGATCTCGTGATCCATATCGATGAAAGGCAGTTGCAAGCGCTTGGCCAACTGCCGACCTATCGTGGATTTGCCCGAACCGGGCAAGCCAACCAGTACGATCAATCCATCACCTGAAAGGCGACATGGAAGTCGCATCGGACAAAACGCGTGGGGTGATGAACACCAGCATCTCAGAGCGCCGCGACGAAGTGGATCGGGACCGGAACAGGTTGCCCAAGACAGGAACATCAGCCAGAACCGGAACCCTCTCGTTGTTGTTCAAGTCTTCCTGAACAAAAATGCCCCCGATCACGACCGTTCCACCATTCTCGACCAGGACCTGGGTTTGCACGCTCTTGGTCTGAATAGCGGTTTCACCGTTGAAAACGATGGGCGAATCGTTACTGACTTCAAGTTCCATGATCACATCCCCATCCGGGGTGATCTGGGGGGTCACGATCAGCTTGAGAGAGGCATCGATGAATTCGATCGTGGTGTTGCCATCGGCATCACGGCGAAGGAAGGGAAACTTGCGTCCGTCCTCGATGGTGGCCTGGCGTTGGTCAGCCGTCACGATTCGCGGGCTGGAAATGGTCTTCAATCGGCGATCGGATTCGTTGGCATCAATTTCCAGATTCAAGAGTCGGCTGGCACTAGGACTGAAAAGCGAGATGGCAAACGTGCCGGCACCGGTGGCTGGCGTAGGAATATTCGCCACCGGCGCATTGCCCGTGGCACCGATCGAGCCAAAACCAAAGGTCGTCTGGAGTCGATCCCCATTGTTTCGCATCAAAGTGATGGGCTCATTGACCCGAGCACCGAAACGAACCCCCAGGGCACGGCCAAAGTTGTCTTCAGCCTCGACAATCCGGGCTTCGATCAACACCTGCCTGACGGGCACATCGAGTTGACGGATCAAACCCTGGATTTCTTCGAGCTTGGACGCAATGTCGGTCACGAAAAGCTGGTTGGTGCGCGGCTCCGCAAACACCGACCCCTGACGGGTCAGGATGCGGACTTGCGCATCCCCCGTCCCTACGGCTGTCGTCAACTGAGTGGCCACCTCTTCGGCGCGCGCAAAATTCAGACGGAAGCTTTGCGTGCGAACCGCCTCAAGAGTCCGGATGGTCTGCCGCGCTTCCAGTTCTTCGCGCTCTTTGGCCAGAATTTCAGTTTGCGGTGCAATCCAGATCACGTTACCGGTCTTGCGCATCCCCAGACCGCGCGACTGGAGAATGATGTCCAGCGCCTGATCCCAGGGAACGTCTTGCAACCGGAGCGTGACATTGCCAGTGACCGAGTCAGACGTGATGATGTTGAAATTGGTGAAGTCAGCAATCACTTGCAGCAAGGCACGCACCTCGATGTTCTGGAAGTTCAGAGAGAGCTTGTCACCGGTGAACTGAGGGCCCTGGGTCAATCGATTCGGATCCTGCTTGATTTCACGAACCTCAAGAACGAACTGATTGTCACTTTGAATGGCGCTGTGCTCCCAGTTGCCCGTGGGCTCGACCACCAGCCGGACACGATCACCCACCTGAGTGGCGGTGACCGTCCGCACCGGCGTGCCGAAGTCCGTCACATCCAGCCGACGGCGCAGGCCCTCTGGCAGTGAAGTCTGTAAAAACTCGACGACCAGATGACGCCCTTGCTGACTGATGTCGACACCGGTCTGGTTGTTGGCCAGATCCACCACGATGCGTCCCGCATTGTCCGTGCCACGCCGGAAGTCAATATCGGCCAGGGGTTGCACCCGGTTCGAGAGATTTTCTGCGAATGTGCTGCCCACGACACCTCGGCCCACAGGAGTCGCCGAGGCCGGTGGCTGCAACAAGATCAGCAAGGCATTGCCGTCTATTCGCGTTTCATATGCAACCGGCTGGTTGAGGTTGAGCACCACCCGGGTCCTGTCACCGGCCTGAACCAGGTTGGCAGAACGCAGATTGCCGCGGTTCAATTCAACCACGTTGACGCCCGAGGCATTAACGACGCCCGGGAAGTCGAGGGAAATGCGCGCAGGAGACTGAATCGTGAACCCGGCCGGCAACTGCGTCAGTGGCGCACTGGTCTGAATGCGGATGACATCCGATCCGCCCTGGGTGGCCGCCGTCAAGGACTGAATCGCGATCTGCGCTTGCGCAACACCGGCCATCAGCAAGGTGGACGCCAGCATGGAAAACAGTCGAATACGAGACATAAGTCGCCCCTGTTGTTGTAGGTTGACGATGGTTGAAATCATGGCCCGGCCACCTCTTGCAATTGCAGGGTTGAGGTGCGTTCGATCCATTCACCCGCTGCGTCCTGCACAATTTCCCTCAAACTGATCTGTGTTTCAGTGATGCCCGTGACACGACCGAAATTCTGCCCCATGTACGCCCCTGTCCTGACCTGGTAGAGCAAGTTGTCGGATCGAACCAGCGCGACTCTTTCGTTGCCGCGCTGCAAGATACCGACCATCGTGATCACATCGAGTGGAACAGCTTCCAGAGGTTCTTTGCGCCGGGTCATTTCGGCCGCAATCAAGCTCGAAGTCAACGGGGAAGCCGATTCTGCCCTGAGAAGAACCGTCAGCTTCTCCTCACTGAAAGGCGACATGGCCCCCATGCCTCGATAGGCCTGGGGGGTGAAGGGTACCGGGGCAGAAACCGGCTCGACTCGAGGGTTAACGGTGGCACGCTGCTCAGACATCCAGACGGCGAGGTCGTCCTGGGTCGGCCCGGAACACGCACTCAGCAGCAGCACGACCGCCGCAACCAGCCCACCGGCCATCCAGTGCGATTTCATGGGCGACTCCCTGCCGCGCTTTGCTGCGCTATTTCATCAGCGTCCAGATAGCGAAACGTTTTGGCCGTGGCGTTCATGATCAGGGCATCGGGTCGGTTTTGCACCGGCTCAAGCGAGATGTTGTTGATGGTCACGATCCTGGACAAGTGCGAAATGTCGGAGACGAACATCCCGATGTCGTGGTAACTGCCCGAAACCCTGACGGCAATGGGAAGCTCGGCATAAAAGTCACGAATGATGGTCTGACCTGGCCGAAACAACTCGAATTGAAGGCTGCGCCCAAGACCGGCCTGATTGATGTCAGAAAGCAAGGCGTCCATTTCCGCGCGGCTAGGCAACTGCTTCTCCAGCTGGGCCACGTACTGACGGACTTGCTCCAGTTGGGAACGCAACTCGTCGAGATTCACGGCCTGTCCCAACTTGCGGGTGTACTCGGCTCTGAGCTGCGTTTCCTGGCTTCGCTCCGTGTCGAGCCGAACACCCATGTCACTCAGTAGGGCATACCACAGTGCGCCCACTACCGCAGCCGCCAGAACCACCAGCAACAGGTTGCGCGGAACAGCGGGCCAGCGAGACGGGTCGTTGGGGTCAAGGCCCCGGAACTGACTGGCGATGTCGGCTTGCAGCCGAGCCAAGTCGATCGCGTTTTTAGATGCATTTTTCGCCATGGTACTCCCCGGTCCTTGGCAATCAGAGCCTGGCGTCCGGCGTTGACGCGGATGCAGAAGGCCCTCTGGTCAGCGTCACACGGATGGAAAAATTGAAAACGCGTCGTTGATCACGCTGGGAAAGCGTGACCATGGCAGACGTGATTTCAACCAGTTGAGGTTGCGTCAGCCACTCGCTGCGGGTGGACAAGTTACGCAACAATTCCGAAACGCGCTCCTGCGACTGCGCCACCCCGGTCAATGTGATGGCCATGTCCTCCTGGCGCAGGTTTCTCAGGTAAACCCCCTCGGGCAACTGAGCCACCATCTCGTCGAGCAAATGAACCGGAAGGTTACGGTCCGCTTGCAGCCCTTCAACAGCGGCCTGACGCGATCGCAGGGCATTGATCTCCTGCTGCAACGTGTTGATATCTCGAATCTGGGCGTCCAGTTGGCGAATTTCGGCACGAATGAACTCATTGCGCTGCTGCTGGGCCGAAATACGCAGATCAAAAAAGGTGTAAATAGCTGCAGAAATGGCCGCACCAGCGAGCAGGGCAAAACCCAGGTGAACAAAAAACAGCTCTTTCTTCTTTTTTCGGGCCAGTTCGCGGTGGGGCAGAAGATTGATGCGAATCATTGGTCGAACCTCCGCATCGCCAGACCGGTGGCGACCAGATAAGAGGTGCCTTCGGCGCTTGCACGTGTCGCCGACACCTGTGCGCTCAACCCCATGCCCTCAAAAGCATTGACGATCCTGCATGGGAAAGAGGTCTGATTCATCACCGCGACATCCATCCCTGGCAGGGCCGCCGATCCGCCCGAAAGCAACACATGATCCACCTTGTTGTGGGGGGTGCTGGTAAAGAAGAACTGCAGGGCGCGCCCCATATCCTGGCCCATGCCGTCCATGAAGGGGGCGAGCACAGCTTCCTGGTAGTCCGCAGGAAGGGATTTGCTTTTCTTTTTGGATTCCGCCTCATCCACGGGCATCGCATAGTGACGTGCGATCAGGTTGGTGAGCTGTGCCCCCCCGAAATTCTGGTCACGCTCGTAGATCATCTCGTTGTTGCGGATGACTTGCAGACGGGACGTCAGCGAGCCCAGTTCGAACAAGGCAATCAGCATGTTTTTGCCCCGGTTGGGCAAGGTGTCGATCATGCGGGAAGCCGCTAGGCGCGAAGCAAAGGACTCCACATCCAAAACCACCGGATTCAGCCCTGCGGCTTCGGCAAGCCCTTGCCGATCGGACACCTTTTCCTTGCGAGAAGCCGCCAGGAGAACTTCCACGTAATCCGGCATGTTGGCCGCCGGCCCCATGACACAAAAGTCCAGACTCACTTCGGCCAGAGGAAACGGAATGTACTGCGCGGCCTCACTTTCGACCTGCATTTCCAGGACATCTTCGCTCAAGCCCGCCGGCAGATTGATTTTTTTGGTAATCACCGCCGAACCGGGCAGAGCCATCGCCACATTTTTGGTCTTGCTCCCGGACTTCTTGACCAGACGGCGCAAGGCTTCGGCCACTTCGTCAAACTTTTCGACGTGACCTTCGTTGACCCAGCCACGATCGAGAGGTTCGATGGCGCAATGCTGAACCGTCAGCCCACCATCACCATGACGATGCAACTCAACCAGCTTGAGGGAGGTCGAACTGATGTCGATACCCAGAAGCGGTGCAGGTTCTCGTTTCCAGAGAGAGCCGAGTGAGATCAAGTCCACCCCCAATGTGTTGTTGAAGCGACAACGCGCCTCCTCAGTTTCAATCCTATCAGCAAGCCCATGCAATCGACACGTTTTGACACAAGACAGCCCTAGCAAGCGTTGTCAAAAAAAGACGAATCACGTGCGCTGGAGTATCCGCGATTTCTGGTGATTTTTACAAACTTTCACAGAAGGTACGCAAGACAAACGCTTGAATTGTGATGGTTTTTTATAATCACCAGATACACCTGAGCGTACATGTCTTCAGCAACCCCCCAAAAACCCTCCTCCGGCCCTGATGTGCCTCGTCGCCAAAGCTCCGCCAAGCGCTCCTGGGCACACCGGGTGGCCCAACTGGGAATCGCCATCCTGGGGCTGATCGGTGCCGGCTTTGCGGCACTCATGATCGCGGTGGCCATGGCCTACCCCAATCTGCCCGATGTCACTGGTCTTGCAGACTATCGTCCCAACCTGCCACTGCGGGTCTTTGCCACGGGAGGCGAGCTGATTGGTGAATTTGGCCAAGAGCGACGCAACCTGACGCCGTTCGACGACATTCCGCCGGTCATGATCAATGCCGTACTCGCCATCGAGGACGCCCGCTTCTTCGAACACAGCGGTGTGGATTACCGAGGCATCGTTCGGGCTGCCCTGGCCAACTTGAGTGATGCAAGAAGCCAGGGGGCTTCCACCATTACCATGCAGGTGGCCCGCAATGTGTACCTGACCAATGACAAAAGCTACCTCCGAAAGTTTTACGAAGTCCTTTTGACCTTCAAGCTGGAGCGACTACTGACCAAAGAGCAAATTCTGGAAATCTACATGAACCAGATTTTTCTGGGTCATCGCTCTTATGGGTTTGCCGCTGCCGCTCAAACGTACTTTGGCAAGTCGTTGCAAGAACTCTCTATCGCAGAAGCCGCGATGCTGGCGGGCTTGCCCAAAGCCCCCTCGGCGTTCAACCCGATTGCCAACCCGCGCCGTGCTCGCGTACGGCAGCTCCACATCATTGATCGCATGCTGGACAACGGCTTCATCACGGCCGAACAGGCCGAGGCGGCCCGTACTGAGCCGCTGCGCTTGCGGCGCCTGACGGCCGAACAGCTCACGCACGCCGATTACCTAGCCGAAATGGTTCGCCAGACCGTCTTTGACATGTACGGCGAAGAAGCCTACACGCGCGGACTGTCGGTGCACACGACCGTGGATGCCCGCGCACAGCGCGCCGCCTTTCGAGCCGTCAGGCAAGGTGTCATGCATTTTGAACGTCGTCAGTTCTACCGGGGGCCGGAGCGATTCATCGATCTGCCCGCAGACCCGGCCGAAAGAGAGACCTCCATCGACGAGGCCATCGAGGCAGCCGGTGATAACCTCGACTTACTGAGCGCCGTGGTGCTTGAGGCCAGCAACCGCCGCGTGGTCGTCAGCCGTGGCGAAGGCGATCCCATCGAGATCACAGGCACAGGGCTCGATCCTGTGCGCTCTGGGCTGGCTGACAATGCACCGCCCCACCTCCGCATTCGCCCGGGTGCCGTGGTGCGGATCGCCCGAGAAGCCAATAACCGCTACTACCTGACTCAAACACCCACGGTGGAAGCTGCATTCGTCGCCATGGACCCCCGCACCGGTGCCATCCGTGCGATGGTGGGGGGGTTTGACTTCAACCGCAATCAGTTCAATCGGGTCACTCAATCCCAGCGCCAACCGGGCTCCAGTTTCAAACCCTTCATTTACTCTGCGGCACTGGAAAGAGGTATCACCCCCTCCACACTGGTCAACGATGCGCCCTTGTTTTTCAGCGCCGCAGTGACGGGCGGGAAGGCTTGGGAACCGCGCAACTTCGACGGGAAATTTGACGGCCCCATGACGGTCAGAACGGCCCTGGCCCGCTCCAAGAACATGACGTCGATCAACGTCCTGAAGGCCGTCGGCCCCACCAGTGCCCAACAGTGGGTGACGCGCTTCGGATTTGAAGCAGCCAATCATCCGCCGTTTCTGACGATGGCACTGGGGGCAGGTGCCGTGACCCCGCTGCAAATGGCCAGTGCCTACAGCGTGTTTGCCAACGGCGGTCACTACGTCCCCCCCATCCTGATCACCCGCATCACCGACCATCGCGGCCAGGTTCTGCTGGACATCCCCCCCCGCCAGCCTAGCGAATCACAACGGGTGGTCTCCGAGAGAAACGCTTTCGTGATGCGTCAACTCCTGAACGAAATCACGTCGAGTGGCACCGCTGCAAGAGCCCAGTCTACCTTGCGGCGGCCTGATCTCTACGGCAAGACGGGCACCACCAATAACGCGGTCGACGCTTGGTTTGCCGGCTTCCACCCCACCCTGTCGGCTGTTTCATGGATGGGGTACGACACCCCCCGCAACCTAGGCCGACAGGCCACGGGCGGCTCACTGGCTTTGCCGATCTGGATTCAGTTCATGGGTGAGATGCTTCAGAACGTCCCGGTGCAACCACCTACGCCGCCGGCTGGCGTCACGAATGTGGGTGGCGAGTGGTATTTCGACGAATTTGTGCCGGGGCTGGGTGTCGCGGCGCTGGGCATGGCCGACGCTGGCGCGGCAGGCTACGACGCCGAAGTCGGCACCCCGATCGAGGAGAGCACCCCGATGGAAGACGGCGAGCGCCGCCGCATCATCGACCTGTTCACACCATCAGACTGAAGCGCAAGGCGACGCCCGACTGCGCCGATGCCTCACGCGACAGATGGGTGAAAAATTCGCCTGCCCCTTTGGTATCCAGCCACTGCTGCCCGTCGAACTTGTAGTGGTAGCCGCCCGAGAGCGCCGCCAGCCAGATTTCGTGCAAAGGTTTTTGCAGATTGATCACGATCTGGCTGCCGTTGCGAAAGACCAGCGTGATCATGCCGCCGACGCGCTGGTTGTCGATGTCGGCATCGGTGTCGTCGTTGATGCGGTCGCAGGCCAGCTCAATGGCCTGCAAAACCGCCTCGGCGCGATCCATGTACTCCAGATCGGTCATTACAATGCCCTCATGTTCAAGATGTACCGAATTGTAGGCAAGCCTGCCCCTGGTAGGAGCTGGCATACCGGTGCCCGCTTGGGCCTCGCGGGTTTGCTGGCCCTGACCGTGGCCTTGTTGCTGGGCGGCTGTGGGCAAAAAGGCCCGCTGACCCTGCCCGCCCCCCCGAATCACGCGCCCACAAGCCCCACGCGCTGACCGCTTTGCCGAATCTGCAATGACCCCCACTGATACCGCCAGCCCCGTGTTGCCGGGCCGCCCCCATTTTCACTACGCACAGGGCCAGTTGATGGTCGAAGGGCTTGCCGTGCAGGCGCTCGCCCACGCGCACGGCACGCCCCTGTTCGTCTATTCCAAGGCGGCCATGCTGTCGGCCCTGGCAGCTTACCAGCGCGCTTTGGCAGGCCGCCCCGCGCTGATCTGCTACGCCATGAAGGCCAACCCCAACCTGGCGCTGCTGCAAACCTTTGTCCAGGCCGGTTGCGGACTCGACATCGTATCCGGGGGGGAACTCGAACGTGCCCTGCGGGTCGGCGTGTCGCCCGAGCGCATCATTTTTTCTGGCGTCGGCAAAACCCGGGCCGACATGCGACGGGCCTTGCAAGTCGGCATCGGCTGCTTCAACGTCGAAAGCGTGGCCGAACTCGACACCCTCAACGAGGTAGCCATGCAGATGGACCTGCGCGCCCCGATCAGCCTGCGCGTCAACCCCGATGTCGATGCCAAAACCCACCCTTACATCTCCACCGGCCTGAAGGGCAACAAATTCGGCATTGCCCACACCGAGGCCCTGCCGTGCTACCTGCACGCGGCCCAATGCGCCGGTCTGCTGATCAAGGGCATAGACTGCCACATCGGCTCCCAGATCACTGAAACCGCCCCTTTCCTGGACGCCATGGAACGGGTGCTGGACTTGGTGGATACGCTGCAGGCGCAGGGCATTGCGCTGTCCCACATCGATTTTGGCGGCGGCTTGGGCATCGAGTATCAGGGCGACACGCCACCCCAGGCCGACACCCTGTGGACGGCCTTGCTGGATCGGCTGGATCGGCGCGGGCACGGCGACAAGCAGCTCGTGATCGAACCCGGCCGCTCGCTGGTCGGCAATGCCGGTATCTGCGTGACCGAGGTACTGTACGAAAAGCCCGGTCCATCGAAGAACTTCCTGATAGTCGATGCAGCGATGAACGACCTGCCGCGCCCGGCCATGTATCAGGCCTATCACGGCATCGTGCCGGTGCGGCCACGTGCCGGCGCCGGTGCGCTGTTCGATGTGGTCGGGCCGGTCTGCGAAAGCGGCGACTGGCTGGGCCGCGACCGCCTGCTTAGCGTCCAGAGCGGCGACCTGCTGGCCGTGTGTTCGACCGGGGCTTACTGCATGAGCATGGCCAGCCAGTACAACTCGCGCCCGCGGGCGGTTGAGGTGTTGGTCGATGGCTCTCGGTGCCATCTGATCCGCGAGCGCGAACACCACGACGACCTGATGCGCGGCGAACACCTGCTGCCCACTGCCTGAGCGCGGTTCAGACACAAATAACCCGGTGGCCCGTGCTGGCGGCAGGGGGCACCGGGTTGGGGGTTTTGTACGCCTACCCGTGTGTCAGAGGGCTCCGTAGCTGTGCAAACCGCTCAGGAAGATGTTGACACCCAAGAAGGTGAACGTGGTCACGGCCAAGCCGACCAGTGCCCAATAGGCCGCCACGGTGCCGCGCATGCCCTTGATCAGCCGCATGTGCAGCCAACCGGCATAAACCAACCAGGTGATGAGCGACCAGGTTTCCTTCGGGTCCCAACTCCAGTAACCGCCCCAGGCTTCAGCCGCCCACAGAGCACCCAAGATGGTGGCGATGGTGAAGAACACAAAACCGACCGCAATCGCACGGTACATCAGGTCGTCCATCACCTCCAGCGCCGGCAGACGGGCTGCAATCCGGTGCCGCAGCGACAGTATGCCGCCCACGATCAGCACCGACACGCCAAAGTACAGAATCCAGTAATAGACCCCGGCTTCCACCGCTTCGCGGCGGAACAGGAAGGGTTCGAACACCAGAATCGAGCCAATCAGCCACAACGGCGTCAGCTTCCACCAACTGGTCTGGGTCGCGCTTTCTTTGATGAGGTAGGCAAACCCGACCATGGCTGCGATGGCAAAGGTGCCGTAGGAAACGAAGTTGGTGGGAACGTGAACCTTCATCCACCAACTGTCGAGTGCCGGGATCAGGGGCTTGATCAGGTGGCCTTCACGGGTGACCATGTACCAGACCAGAAAACCGATCGATGCCGCGATGATGAGCATCACGAAGGCACCCATCCGGCGGGTCTGGTAGCGGTCTTCGTAATAGAGGTAGTAGAGCGTCGTCATCCAGGCGAACATGATGAACACCTCGTAGAGGTTGCTCACCGGCATGTAACCCAGGCCTGGCCCCATCAGATAGGTTTCGTACCAGCGCACGAAAGAACCGATCAGGCCCAAGGCGACGGCGGCCCAGGCAAGCTTGGAGCCGATGTATTCGAAGTGGTCGGCATTTTGGCGCGAGAACACCCCCAGCCAGTAAAAGAAGGTGCTGATGACGAGCAACAAGCTCATCCAGAGAATGGCCGTCTGGCTGGAGAGGAGAAACTTGAGCAGAAACACCTCTTCCCCTCGTTCGGCCACGCCCACACCGTCCACCTGGTACAGGCGTATGGCCAACAGGCTGAGCACCGCCACCACCACCGTCAGCAGCCGCAAGGGGCGCCAGAACCAGGCCAAGGCGATCAGGCTAGGCACCGAACCAAACAGGATGGCAATCTCGTACCGATCCAGGTAGGGGTTGAACAGCCAGTAGGCATAAGCACCACCCGCCACCACCAGAGCCGCGAACGCCCAGTCCCACAAGTTGCGACGCGCAAAATACCCGGGCTGGCGGGCGGCAAGGCCATCACTCTTTTTCAGATCAATGGTTTCGGTTCGGGTGTTCATGTTTTCCCCTCGGGGTCTGTGAGCAACAAACGGGATTTCAACTGGTCGAACTCTTTGTCGTTGGCAAGCAACTGGCGATTCGACGACAAAGCCATCAAGGCTTGCAAGCCCGGGCCTTCTGCCTTGGGCGACAGCCAGACCCAGACCCGACGCTCGCGGATGTAGAGCATAGCAAAGAGGCCGATCACCAGCAGCAAGCAGCCGAAATAGACCACCGAGGCCCCAGGTGCGCGAGCGACCTGGAACACGCTGGCCTGGATGTGATCGAAGCCTTCCAGCAGCAGCACCAGCGGTGCCGGGTAGAAGAACGAGTCACTCAGGCTGAGCACCGACAGCATCAGGAACTGGGCCAGTTGGTCGTTGCGCTCCAGCCGCGCCAGCCCCTCGCGCTCCCGGCTGAGTTGCAGCAATTCGTACAAGGTGCCATTGAGGATGCGCAGGACGACCTCACCAGCACGCTCCCGATCGCCCTCGGGCACATTCATTTCCATGAAGGCCGACACCGCCTGCAAGCCACCCAGCACCGGCGCAGCGCCCTGTGGCAAGCGCCCCATTTCGGGATCCTGGCCCGCAAACAGGTCGATGGCGCGCTGTGACGAGGCGGTCAGTGCATCTTTGAGTTCCGGGCGCTGACCCTTGGCCGCTTCGGCGACGTAGCGCCGCACCGCTTCGCGCCGCAACTCGGGGTCGGCCAGCGCGGTGCGCAGCCGGATGAAACCATCGATCTGGTCGTTCTCGTCCACCGGTAGGCGCAGATAGCGGAAATCGTCTTGGGGCGTGTCGCGCACACCGAACACGAACACCCGGTTGCCGTCGAGGTCGATCGGGAACATGTAGTTATGAAACTCCTGCGCCTGCCCGGCTTCGTCGCGCAGGATGTAGGTCACGCTGGGGCCGACGTTGCGCAATTCGCGCTCGGTGAAGGTGCGGTGACCGGAACCCAGACGGCCCGTGATCTGCTCGCGCAAGCCGACGCGCTGGGCCTCCTCCTCGGCACCGGCAATATCGGCGAAGTTCTCCACGTTGATGACGCGCAAAGCGGTGAACTCCAGCCGCATGCGCTGGTCGCCCCTGGTCAGGTAGGTGTGCTCGCCCACCCGGCCTTGCACCAGGAACGGGTTGGCCGCCTGCCCCATGGGCACGGCGCGCAGATTGAGCCGCGAGCCGCCATCGTCGAAGCTGGACTGGTAGATCGTGACGCCGCGGTGCGTGACCGGATGGTTGACCTCCACCCGCTCGGCACGGGTTTCGCCGGTGTAACGGTCGTGGATCAGGATTTCACTGGCAAACAGGCTGGGCTCGCCCGTGGAGTGGTACTCGACGATGAACTGCTTGAGTTCGATATCGAACGGCAGTTCCTGCAGCACCATGCCTCTGGGGTGCAGCAAAATGGCGGTACCGGCCGTGGCACCCGGGTTCACCAGCAGGTTGCCGCGAAATGCCGGGGTACGGTCGCTCAGGCGGTGCTCGTCGGGCACGTCGCGGATCAGCCCTTCGCCATCGACCAGCGGGGTGGTGCCGGTCAGCAGCATGGCCGCACGCACCATCATCGGCCCATCGAGCAACGCACCGACACAGATCAGCACGATCGCCGAGTGAACCGCGATATAGCCCAGCTTGTTGGCTGCGCCTGTTTTGGCCGCCACCATCCAGCCTTCGCCACCGGAGGCGCTGACGCGCTTTTGCAGCCGCACCTTCCAGCCCGAAGCCACCAGCACGCCACCGATACGGCGAGCCGCCGCCTCGGGCTCCTCCTGCAGCTCGGCCTGCGCCTTGAACGGAAACGCCTTCAGGCTTTGTTCGCGGATGTTTTCCTTGTACTGTCGGATGTCCACCAGTATTTTGGGCGTGGTGCGCATGATGCACAGCGAGGTGCTGATGACCAGAATGGCCAACATCAGGATGTACCACCAGGCGCTATAGACCGTGTAGAGGCCGAGCACGCGGAACACTTCGTACCAGAATGGCCCAAACTGGATGATGTAGTTGTTGATGGGCTCGTTCTGCAGCACCACGGTGCCCACCACCGAAGCAATGCTGATAGCGGCGAGCAAGGCTATGGCGAACCGCATGGATGACAGCAATTCCACTGCCGATCTGAGGCTCTGCGAACCTTTTTGAATGTCAAAGCCTTCGGTGGAAATGCTCATCGGATGCAACAGTCATGAAAAAATGCAGGCCGCCTGGACCTGCATGTTGGTATAGGTGTCGTGGAACGAAGTTCCCCCGCGCCGTCGGATTTTCTCACACGGGCACACGCCTAGCGACCCAGACCCAATACCCCTCCCGAGTGAGGGGCCTAGACGGGCTGGAGATGAGTCAGCGCAGACCGGCGATGAAGTCGGAAACCGCCTCAATCTCGGCATCGGTCATGTAGCGGGCGATGCCGCTCATGGGGGCGTTGTTGTTGCGAGCGCCAGAACGGAACTGGCGCATTTGGTCGGCCGTGTATTCGGCGTGCTGCCCGGCCAGCCGAGGGTATAGCGCCGGGAGGCCAGCGCCGGCCGGGCCGTGACAGGCCATGCAGGCTGGCACCTGACGGTTGGCCAGGCCACCGCGGAAAATCCGCTCTCCCAGGGCAATGGTTTCCTTGTTGCGGGCGTAGCCCGGGGTTTTGGTCTGGGTCGCGAGCCAGAAGGAAACGTTGATCTTGTCCTGGTCGGACAGGGCCGCCGCAAAGCCAGACATGATGGCATTCTGACGCTGACCGCTGGCGTAGTCACGCAGTTGCTTGAGGGTGTACTCCGGGTGCTGCTGGGCAATCGAGGGATTGGCCACCGTGGTGGAGTTGCCGTCAACACCGTGACAGGCGATGCACATCTGACCGAAAAGCTCGGCACCACGGCGCAGATCGGGCTGGGCAGGCTGCGCGAACACAGACAAGGACAGTGTGGCAAGTGCAGCAGCACCGATAAACGTGGTGATGGATTTCATGTCGTGTGCAGGGTTCAACAATCAGAGGGATGTGAAGTCGCATTCAGGCACACATGCCCAAGGAATGCAATGCCAGCATTTTACAATGCCGGTCAACTTGAATTCAACGCATGGTCACGAATATACCGACAACTCCCTTGTCCGACCCCCTGAAAACAGCCCACAGTTGGCTGCACACGGCCCGATTTCTGACTGAAGCCCCGCAACTGCACCACCTGCCCGACCTGCAAATCCCTGAAGTGGCGTTTGTCGGGCGCTCCAACGCCGGCAAGTCCACCTGCATCAACACCATGACGCAGCAAAAGCGTCTGGCCTTCGCCTCCAAAACCCCTGGGCGCACGCAAAGCATCAACCTGTTTGCGCTCGGCAAGCAAGGCGCTACCGATGCCGTGCTGGCCGATTTACCGGGTTATGGTTATGCCGCCGTGCCACAGCAAGCCAAGCAGCGCTGGCAGCAAGTCATGGCCAATTACCTCGTCAGCCGATCCAACCTGCGCGGCGTGGTCATGCTGTGCGACCCGCGGCTGGGTCTGACTGAACTCGATGAAGCCTTGCTGGAAGTGATCCGGCCGCGCGTCGAGCAGGGGCTGGACTTTCTGGTGCTGCTAACCAAGGCCGACAAGCTCAGCCGTCAGGAGGCCAACAAGGCCTTGTCGATTGCGCGACTGCAAACCGCTGGCGGCGACGTCAAACTCTTTTCTGCGCTCAAAAAGCAGGGGCTCGACGAGGTGGCCCTGACGCTTTGGGCTTGGGCGCACCCCCCGCCAACACGACCCCATGATCAGCACCCACTTAGTCCCCCTGCCGCACGACATCACGCTTCAGGTGCGGGTGACGGGTGATGTGGGTCGTCCGGTGTTATTGTTTTTGCACGGATTTCCGGAATCGGCTTTTGTGTGGGACGAACTGATGGCGCACTTTGCTCTACCCGAGCACGGAGGTTTTCGCTGCGTTGCACCGTGCATGCGTGGCTATGCCCCCTCGTCCGCGCCGACGGAGGTCGAGGCCTACCGTGCCCGACATCTGGCTCAAGACGTGCATGCCCTCGTCAACGCAGTGACCCAGGACGGCCCGACAGCCGGTGTGCTGCACGCTCTGGTGGCCCACGACTGGGGTGGTGCCATTGCCTGGCATGTGGCGGCCTTGCAACCGAACTTGCTGCAACGCCTAGTGATTCTGAATGCGCCGCACGCAGGCACTTTTTTACGTGACCTGTACCAGTCTAGCGCACAGCAAGCGGCTAGTGCCTACATGAACTTTCTGATCCGACCCGACGCAGCCCAGTTACTGGAGGCCGATGATTTCCGGCGCCTCTGGGGGTTTTTCGAATCGAGTCCCAGCCACGGTTCCTGGCTGACTGAAGCCGTCCGTGATCGGTATCGAGCCTCGTGGCAGGGGGGACTGGAGGGGCCACTAAATTACTACCGTGCGTCGCCCCTGAAGCCGCCCACCGCAGCCCAGATGACTGGATCTCCACCCGAGCTGCCCGCGTCGATGCGGCATATCTCTCTGCCCACGCTGGTCATCTGGGGCATGGACGATCACGCCTTGCTACCAGGCCTGCTCGACGGTCTGGGCAATGATGTGCCTGACTTGCGTGTGGTGCGTCTGGCTGGAGCCAGCCACTGGCTGGTTCATGAGCGGCCCGAGGAAATCTCTGGCTGGATTCAAGCGTTCATTCGACCTTGATGGTTGGCTTGGGCGTCTTGTACCGCGCATAGCCCCACAGGTATTGAGCAGGGCAGCGCCTAATGAGTGCCTCCATGGCACGATTCATCTGCGTGGCGGCCTCCTCGGCCTGCTCGGCGACGGGCTCCGGCATGACCTCGTGCCACGGCTGCACGTGAACCACAAACCCCCTGCCCCAAGGCAGCCGCTGCCCCCAAGCCAGCAGCACCTGGGTGCCGGGGACCTGGGCAAAGCGGGCCGAAAGGGTCATGGTGTAGGCGTCGCGGCCAAAAAAAGGCGCCCAGACGCCCAAGCGATCCACCGGCACCTGATCCGGCAGCAGGCCCACCGCTTCGCCCTGCTTGAGGGCCTGTACGAGTTGCCGCACACCACGCAGATTGGCCGGGGCGCTGACCAAGCCGGGGCGGTCACGGGCCGCCCGCAACACCTCCGTCAAGGCGGCCTGACGCGGCGGACGAAACAGCACCGTGATGGGTTTGCCCCCGGGTGATGCGCCGAAACGAGCCGCATAGGCTTGCGCCGTGGCCTCGAAACAACCCATGTGGGGCGTGAGAAACAAGATGCCCTGCCCGTTGCGCAGTGCCGCTTCGATGTGGGCCGCCCCCTGCCAGCCTATCGGCACCGGCCGCCCAAACCACAGGCGGGGCAGTTCGAGCACCTGCTTGCCGGCTTCACCGACCGAGGCCCAACGCGCGGCCCGATCGATGCCTGCCTGGGCCGTGTTGTCGAACCAGCGCCGACGATAGGTCGCTGACCCGAGCCAGATCAGCCAGCCCAGGCACCATCCCAGCGCATGCAGCACGCCCAGTGGCAACCGGCCCAAAACTCGAAAAAGCGACAGCATGGTGGCGTGTGTTTACAATACGGCCATCGCCGAGTTATTGGACAACTTGCGGGCGATTCACAAATTCAGCTAAAGCGTTCGCCTAAGCACCCTTGCCCGGCGACCGCCAGGCAATCAACAGGAGTGTATTCAAATGGCGAACGACTTTCTTTTCACCTCCGAATCGGTGTCCGAAGGCCACCCCGACAAGGTGGCCGACCAAGTCTCGGATGCGATTCTCGACGCGATTTTCGAGCGCGACCCGCGCAGTCGGGTGGCAGCCGAAACCCTGTGCAACACCGGGTTGGTGGTGCTGGCCGGTGAAATCACTACCAACGCGCACGTGGACTACATCCAGGTCGCACGCGACACCATCAAGCGCATCGGCTACGACAACACCGAATACGGCATCGACTACAAAGGCTGCGCGGTGCTGGTGGCCTACGACAAGCAGAGCAACGACATCGCGCAAGGCGTGGATCACGCCAGCGACGACTACCTCAACACCGGCGCTGGCGACCAGGGCCTGATGTTCGGCTACGCCTGCGACGAAACGCCCGAGCTGATGCCCGCGCCGATCTACTACGCTCACCGCATCGTGGAGCGCCAGGCGCAACTGCGCAAGGATGGCCGCCTGCCTTTCCTGCGGCCCGACGCCAAGAGCCAGGTCACCATGCGCTACGTCGATGGCAAGCCGCACAGCATCGACACCATCGTGCTGAGCAGCCAGCACAGCCCCGAAATGAGCGACGGCAAGCAGATGAAGCCGGCCTTCATCGAGGCCTGCATCGAGGAAATCATCAAACCGGTACTGCCCAAGGCATGGCTGGCCGACACCCAATACCTGATCAACCCGACCGGCCGCTTCGTCATCGGCGGGCCGCAGGGTGATTGTGGGTTGACCGGGCGCAAGATCATCGTGGACACCTACGGCGGTGCCTGCCCCCACGGCGGCGGCGCTTTCAGCGGCAAGGACCCGACCAAGGTGGACCGCTCAGCCGCCTACGCCGCCCGCTACGTGGCCAAGAACATCGTCGCGGCCGGGCTGGCCCGGCAGTGCCAGATCCAGGTGGCCTACGCCATCGGCGTGGCACGCCCGATGAACGTGACGGTCTATACCGAAGGCACCGGGGTGATTGCAGACGAGCAGATCGCCCACATCGTCAACGAGATTTTCGACCTCCGCCCGAGAGGCATCATCCAGATGCTGGACTTGCTGCGCCCGATTTACAGCAAGACCGCCGCTTACGGTCACTTTGGCCGCGACGAACCCGAATTCACTTGGGAGCGCACCGACAAGGTGCAGGTGCTGCGCGATCTGGCCGGCTTGAAGTAAGCCACGCTATGGGGCTGGCCGGTTCAGCCCCGTAGCTCGCTCAGCAACCGGCTCAGCCCCTGCTGCCACGGCGGCAGATGCAGCCCAAAGGTGGTTTGCAACAGCGCGGTATTCAGCCGCGAGTTGTGTGGCCGCCGCGCCGGGGTCGGGAAGGTGCGGGTGGGCACGGGGTCGATGGCTTGCACTTGCCAGGGCGCATGGGGTTGCAGCCGCCGGGCGTGTTCGATCACGAACTCGGCGTAGCGGTGCCAAGTGGTTTCGCCGCTGGCCGCTAGGTGGTAAGTGCCCTGCCCTTGGCCGGTGCGCAGTGCGTGGCGGACGCAGTGGGCGGTCACGTCGGCAATCAACTCAGCCCCGGTGGGTGCGCCGAACTGGTCGTCTATCACGGTCAAACGCTCCCGTTCTTGCGCCAGCCGCAACATGGTTTTGGCGAAGTTACCCCCGCGCGCGGCATAGACCCAACTGGTGCGCAAGATCAGGTGCTGGCGGCCGGCTTGCACGATGCGCCGTTCGCCTTCGAGTTTGCTCAGCCCGTAGGCATTCAGTGGGCCGGTGGCATCGCCCTCCTGCCAAGGGGTGTGGCCGCTGCCGTTGAAGACGTAGTCGGTGCTGTAGTGCACCAACCAGGCACCCACCTCGTGCGCGGCTTCGGCCAGCACGCCGGGAGCTTCGGCATTGATGCGTCGTGCCAGCTCGACATCGGCTTCGGCTTTATCGACGGCGGTGTAGGCGGCGGCATTGACGATGACCTGCGGGCGCACGCTGCGCACGGTGCGGGCAAGGCCTTGCAGGTCGCTCAGGTCGCCGCACAGGGGCTGGTCGGGCAGTGGCTGGCCTTGCCAGTCGGGCAGGTGAGCCATTTGTAGCGGCGTCAAGCCTTCACGATCCAGCGCAAGCAAGTGCCCCAGCGGCGCGAGGCTGCGCTGCAACTCCCAGCCGACCTGGCCGTTTTTGCCCAGCAGGAGAATGAGTGGCCATGCAGAAGCAGACATCATCCGAGATGGTTCATTAAGGATTGAGATGGCAGCAAATGCCCCGCTGACGTTCAAGCAGCACCGAAGGTGCGCCTAATGGACAATCTCGGATCATGCAAGCCGCCGCATTTGAGACTGCAGCAGTTGCAGCAAGAACTCGGGGGCCAGGTCTGCACCGTTGGCCCAGACCACCGTACCGGCTGCTTCGTCGTGCCGAGCTGTGGCAAACAGCGTTTCGTCCTTCAGTGGCTCGAACATGTCGCCCCACAGTTCGTCGGCCAATGACAGTTCGCCCGTCACGCCATTGTTGAACCTTAGCAACAACCGGTAATCCGGCAATGGTTGTACATGGGTGGTGTGAAGAAACATGTTGACTTACTCCAGAGGCTCTATGGGCTTTAGCGGCTTGCGCAATTGTGCAAGATGCCAATCCTCCATCAATTCGGGCTGATGTCGATCCAACCAGTCGAGCACGGCGCGCAATCCCCGCTTGGGAAACTCCCCCGCGAACGACCCCAGTCTCGATCTCGACCAAGATTTCGTACTTGCCATAAATGGCATGGAAGTGCGGTGCCGGATGATCGCCCCAGTACATGTAAATCACGATACCAAGAAAACGACTGATTTCAGGCACTTGAATCACCCATACTGCCGCTGCACCCAGTCGCGGTAGCTGCCGTTTTGCACGTGCTGCACCCAGTCGGGGTGGGCCAGATACCACTGCACGGTTTTGCGGATGCCGGTCTCGAAGGTTTCGGCGGGCTTCCAGCCCAGTGTGCGTTCGATTTTGCGGGCGTCGATGGCGTAGCGGCGGTCGTGCCCGGGGCGGTCTGGCACATGGGTGATTTGGGTCGCGTAGCTGCTGCCGTCGGCCTTGGGGCGCAGTTCGTCGAGCAGTTGGCAAACCCGGTGCACGATCTCGAGGTTGGGTTTTTCGTTCCAGCCGCCGATGTTGTAGGTCTCGCCCAGTTGACCGGCTTGGAGCACGCGGCGGATGGCGCTGCAGTGGTCGGTCACGTAGAGCCAGTCGCGCACCTGCAGGCCGTCGCCATAGACCGGCAGCGGTTTGCCGGCCAGCGCGTTGACGATCATCAGCGGAATGAGCTTTTCCGGGAAGTGATACGGGCCGTAGTTGTTGGAGCAGTTGGTGGTGAGCACCGGCAGGCCGTAGGTGTGGTGCCAGGCACGCACCAGGTGGTCGCTGGCGGCTTTGCTGGCGCTGTAGGGGCTGTTGGGCTCGTAGGCGTGAGTTTCGGCAAACGGCGCGGCGTCTTTGGCCAGGGTGCCATAGACCTCGTCGGTGCTGACGTGCAAAAAGCGCAAGGCAGATTGTTCCGCCTCGGGCAGGGCCAGCCAGTAGGCACGCACGGCTTCGAGCAGGCGGAAGGTGCCGACGATGTTGGTCTGGATGAAGTCCTCCGGGCCGTGGATGGAGCGGTCCACATGGCTTTCGGCGGCGAAGTGCAACACGGCACGGGGCCGGTGTACGGCCAGCAGGCGATCGACCAGAGCGCGGTCGCCTAGGTCGCCATGCACGAACACATGCCGGGCGTCGCCTTGCAGGCTGGCGAGGTTTTCCAGATTGCCGGCGTAGGTGAGTTTGTCGAGGTTGACGACCGGCTCGTCGGACTGGGCCAGCCAGTCGAGCACGAAGTTGCTGCCTATGAAGCCGGCGCCGCCGGTGACGAGTATCATGTGTTGCGCTGCCCTGCAAGATAGGTTGGTTTAGCCCGGATTATGCGCGACATGACTGGCGCAAACCCCATTTGGGCGGGGGCCGGGCCGCAAGCAGGCACAATCGTGGCTCGTCTTTTCTGCTCAACCCGACCATGTCCAACCTAAAATCGGCTTTCGAGGCTGCCGTCGCCTCAACCCAAGAACTCGCCCAGCGCCCCGACAACCAGACGCTGCTCAAGCTGTATGCCCTGTACAAACAGGCCACCGAAGGCGATATCGCGAGCACCAAACCCGGCTTCACCGATCTGGTGGGCCGAGCCAAGTGGGACGCCTGGGCAGCCCTCAAAGGCACCACCGCCGACGACGCCATGCAGCGCTACATCGAACTCGTCGGTACGCTGGAATAA
>DBAZ01000029.1:4686-17774 GCA_002291945.1 Tepidimonas sp. UBA997 | reverse complement strand
GGCACGTCATCGGCGATGTTGATCGTGAAGCCGCGATCAATCGTGATCGAGTCGCCGTCGCCATCGGTGGCCAGGAGCACCGATGCCAAATCGATGGACAGGCTACCGGCATTCGGGCTGCCGGGTGCGCCGTGATCCAACTGGTCATAGAGGCGGAAGGCGTAATCACCATTGCTCTCGACACGAAGGGTGAAAACGACCCGCTCCTCACTACCTCCGGAGGGGACAACGTAGGCGGTGAGCAGATTGCCATCCACGCGGTAGTTCAAGGCGTCGCCGTTGGACTTGAGCCCTTGGGCGACCAGACTCGACACGTCCGTCAACAAGCTGAACCCGTTGCTGCCTCGACCGTCCGCGCCAAAGGACACCAGGGATGCAATCGATCCCGTGACGTTGGCGGGACCACCAGACTCATCAAGAGGATCCCCTGTGAACGACCCGTCGGTGTTGCCATCGTTGGGTGACGTGCCGCGTGACCCATCAGTCAGCACATCGTTTTCAGCGACCGTGGCGGTCACTCCGGCTTCAGGCGTTTGCTCCGGCGTGTCGTCCTGAACCACCAGACCGAGGTTGATGGTCAATACCCCCCCCGAACCCGCGAGGCCATTGAGAACCACCTGGCTGAGATTGACGAAATCTTCGCCCTGCCCGGTGTGATTGAGCGGGCCCACGACCGTGACTGTGAAGCTGCCGTTGGGGAACACCGTCAGCTCGACAGACGCCACATCCGACGAATTGGCACCCAAAGCCTGACCGTTGGACCCGAAGAACAGAGTGACGCCACCGGCAGTCACGGGGACGGGTGCGAAGCCGGGCACGATGATCGAGAACAGGACGCCGCCTACACCGTCCAGTAAATTGCCACTCCGCGTGAAAGACTGGCCATCGACCTCGTCGTTGCCACCACCCTCGGGGATCGACTCTTCCTCCAGAGCAAGGGTGAACGACAGCACCACGGGCGCGGGATCGGCGTCGAGTTGGATGTCCAGCACACCGGCCGGGCCAGCGCCGAACTGAAAGGAAAGGGGGTCGACACCTTCGACCACACGCAACAAGCGCACGAAGTCGCTGCCGTCGCCACCAGCGCCGCCCGCCGGACCGGCGGCCGGGGCTTCGAGTTCTTCCAGCAGGTCGCCACCTTGCTCCAGGACTTGCAGGATTTGCTCGACCGAGCCCGGCACGAGAGCCGCTTCGGTTGCGGTGGGCGTCGATTCGGTCTGGGCGAGCGATTCGTCCACGCGCAGTGCCTGGCCCGGTGCCATGGCAACCACCTGCCCGTCTTCCATGCGCAGCTCAACGCGAGCACCGTCCAGGGTGCGGATGATTTCGCCGCGCTGGATGACATCGCCCGCCTTCAGCGGACGGGTGGAGCCATCGGCGGCGACAACGACGGCGTTACCGGTGACGGAAAGAACGGTGGCTTGGGCCATGGTGACACTCCTGTTCAGGTTGAATGACAGAAGCGTACCGCTCGATGCAGCGGCTGCCTATTGAACCAAGGTACAGTTTTTACATGAGACCGTTTTCGTCATCCAGCAACCGCAGGCGTCGGCTGAGTGTGGCACGGGTTTGCCGCCGCTCCAGCAGCTTGGCCTGGGCCGCAGCGGGAAAGTCGGTGAACTGGATCACCCCACGGTTGATCAGGATGTCGATCAAGTCCTCCGTGACCCGGGCCAGACCAGCATCGGAATCCAGCAAGGCCCGGCGTTCCGCACTGTCCGCCTGGGTTGACGGTTGGCCGACGGGTGAGGGCTGGCTCATGCATCATTCCTTGCAGGACGTTGACTGGCCGAAAGCTGCAGCACCATCTGCACACGGTCGCGAACCCCCAGCTTCTCGAACACTGCCCCCAGGTGGGCCTTGACGGTGCGTTCCGAAATGAACAGGGACTGGGCCACCTCGCGGTTGCTGCGCCCTTCGGCAACGGCCAGTGCCACCTGGCGTTCGCGCTCAGACAGCACCGATAGATCGACCTCGGGCAAGGGTGCCGAAGGGCTGCCGGACAGCGCTTGCTGGGTGGCCCGCATCAGGCGCAGCACCAGGTCGGGCCCGACCCAAAGGCCGCCATGACGCACCACCTGATCCACCTCTTGCAACACACCGGGCACGGCCTGCAAATGGCAGTAGGCTCGCGCCCCCGCCTGGATGGCTCGCAGCCCCTCACTGTCTTCAGGCACCGGGGAAGCTACCACCACCTGGGTGCCCGGATGCTGGGCCAGCAGGGTACGTACACGCTCCTCCCAGCGGGAGAGCACGGTCGGCACCCACACCACAGCCCCCGCTTGCAGCGTGGCGGTGAGTTTGGCCGGTGGACACCACATTCCTGCGGGAAAGGCTTGCACCCAACGCTCGGGAGGGATACCGGACTGGATCAGGAAAAATCGCTGGCTCATAGGTCTCATCCATCGCTTAACGTTCAGACAGGGCATTGGCCTTGGCGCGCAACACCGGCTTGAGCAGGTAGCTCAGCACCGTGCGCTTGCCGGTCAGGATGTCCACCTGAGCCACCATGCCAGGAATAATGGGCAAACCTTCGCCCAGGGTATTTTCACGGGTGCGCAGACGCACGACGAAGAAGGCGTTGCCTTGTTCGTCCACCACCGAGTCCGCGCCGATGCTCTCCAGGTCGGCCTTGAGGCCACCAAAAATGGTGAAGTCGTACGCCGTGAACTTGACCATGGCCTCCAGACCGGGGCGCAGGAAGGCGATGTCCTTGGGGGTGATCTGGGCCTCCAGGATGAGGGCGTCGTCCAGCGGGACGATTTCCACCACCTCGCGCCCGGGCTGAACCACGCCCCCCACGGTATTGATGAGCAGCCGGTTGACGGTGCCACGCACGGGGGAGCGAATTTCGGCTTTGACCACTTTGTCGGCAAGCGCACGATCCCCCTCGGTGAGGGCGGTGAGGCGACCCAGGGTCTCGGAGAGTTCGGCCCCCATCTGGTTACGAACCGACAACTGCACTTCATCAATGCGCCGCTGGGCTTCGTTGATGGCCGCGCGGACTCTCGACATTTGCGCCGTACTCTGCTCCAGGTCGCCACGCAATCCCGCCACCTCACGTTCCAGCCTCAGCACTTCCACCTCCGACACGGCACCGGTGGCCACCATGGGGCGGGTGGCCTGCAGTTCGCGCTGCGTCAACTGCAGGCCCTGTTCGGCCTGGGCACGGCGGGCGGTGGCTTCATTCAGTTCCTGCTGGCGCTGGGCCAACTGGCTTTGCGCGATCGAGAGTTGAGTGCTGATTTCGGCTCGCCGGGAATTGAACAGGCTGTGTTCCTGAGCCACGATGTCGGGCACCTCCCGCGCCAGTTCGGGCGGGACATCGAACGGCCGGTTATGGATCAGGGCTTCCAGTCGCAGCGCACGAACGCGCAAAGCGGCCTGGCTGACTCGACTTTCACCGAGGTTGGCGGCAAACCGGGTGGTGTCCACTCGCAACAGCAGATCTCCCGGCTCGACCACCTGCCCCACACGTACCAGAATCTCGTCGACCACGCCACCGTCAACGCTCTGGATGACCTGGACCTGGGTGCTGGGCACGACACGGGCTTCGCCGCGCGTGACTTCGTCCACCTCGGCCAGCGCTGCCCACACGACCAGCAGCACCAGCACGACCGCCGCAATGCGCAGCAGCCAGCGCGCCCGCAGTGGCTCTTGCTGAAGCTGGGCCCAGTCGGCATCACCCGCCCAATCGAGCGAGTCCGGATGCGTCTCGGCGGACAATCGCCGGGCCAGCCCACCAAACACCGGCTCGCTGACACGCTCGCCCGCCTGGGTGGCCTGGCCGATGCGCTTGAAGGCTTGTTCGTTGATATCCGCCATCATGCCGCCTTTCCGATGCGGCCCTGCCGCAATGCCTGAACCACCTGATCCTTCGGACCATCGGCCACGATACGACCCGCATCCACGACGATGATGCGATCCACCAGATCGAGCAGCGATGTGCGGTGGCTGATGAGGATCACCGTCTTGCCAGGCATGAATTCGCGCAATCGGCGCTTGATGTCTTCCTCGCTGGTGTGATCCATCGACGCGGTGGGCTCGTCGAGCAGCAGGATGGACGGGTCGTGGATCACGGCCCGGGCGATGGCGACGCCCTGACGCTGCCCGCCCGACAGCGATTCCCCACGCTCCCCCACCAGCATGTCGAATCCCTGCGGATGGCTGTTGACCAGTTCCTGAATCCCCCCAATGCGAGCCGCCTTGAGCACTTCGGCGTCGTCTGCCATGGGCGAAGCCAGCGTGATGTTGTCGCGCAGCGTGCCGTAGAACAGCATCACGTCCTGCTGCACGTAGCCGATATGCCGACGCAGTTCGGCGGGATCGAGTTGGCGCTGATCGATCCCGTCCACCAGCACCGCGCCGCCGGTCGGCTGATAAAGCCCCATGACCAGTTTCTGCAGCGTGGTTTTGCCCGAGCCCACCCGCCCCAGAATGGCCACTTTTTCACCCGGCTGGATGCGAAAGCTCACGTTGCGCAGGGACGACTGCTGCTGGCCGGGGTAGTTGAACGAGACATCCTTGAACTCGATCGCGCCTTGAATCGAGCCGCGCACCAGGAACTGGGCATCGTCGGGTCGTTCGACCTCACGTTTCATCATCTCGTCCAAAGACGTCAGGGCGGTGGCTGCGGTGTGGTACTGGACCAGCAAGCCCGCCACCTGACTGATCGGCATCATGGCGCGGGATGCCAGCATGGTGCAGGCAATCAGCCCCCCCATGGTGAGTTCTCGCTGGCCGATCAGGTAAACCCCCAGAATGATGATGCTCACCGTGATGGCCTGCTGGACAAACGCCGAGGTATGCGTGGCACTACTGGAGAGCAGCCGCAACTGCGCACCGATGCGCGCCAGCAGTGCCGCGCTTTTCTCCCACTTGCGCTGAATGGGGGCTTCGGCACCCATGGCCTTGATGGTCTCGAACCCCACCAGTCCCTCGACGAGGGTCGCGTTGCGCTGTGCTCCTGCCCGGTAAGTGGTTTCGGCGAGTTCGTGCATGCGCCCCTGCACCGCCAGCGCATAGACCAGCAACACCAGCGCACCCAAAATCAACGGAATCAGCATGGGCCAGGCGATCCAGCCAATGACGATGAAGAAGATCAGGGCAAAGGGCAGGTCAATGAAAGCGACCACCGTGGCCGATCCGATGAAATCCCGCACCGATTCGAAAGCGCGGAGATTGGCGGCAAAGGAGCCAGCCGAGGCGGGCCGATGCTCCATCCGTGTGCCCAATACCCGCTCCATGATGTAGGCGGACAGCTTCACATCCGCCCGGCTGCTGGCCAGATCCACAAAACGGCTGCGCAGGGTCTTGAGCAACAGATCCCCCAGGATGATCAGACCGACCCCAGCCGACAGCACCCACAGCGTATCGAACGCCTGGTTGGGGACGACACGGTCATAGACGTTCATCACGAACAAGGGCATGGCCACCGCAAAGAGGTTGGTCAGGAATGCCGCCAGCAGCACATCGCGGTACAGCGGGCCGTTTTCCGCGATCACACCCCAGAACCAGTGCTCCTTGCGGGGGGTCTGGACGGACGGGCTGCGGGCATCGAAGCGCAGTCGTGGCCGTGCGTAGATGGCCCGCCCCAGATAGCGGCGATTGAGTTCAGTCAGAGGGATCTGGACGGGCGCATCGCCCAGTTCAGGAAACACCACCGTCGCCGTGCCATGGGCCTCGTCGCGCGCAACGAGCACGCAAGCCTGTTCGTCCTGCATGAGCAGCACACATGGCAGCAGTTCGGCCTTCAGTCCCGCCAAGGGCTGCTTGACGAGCCGACTGCTCAGACCCGCCCGATGCGCCGCCCGCTCGAACAGTGAAGGCGTCAGGCGACCCGACTCGAGCGGCAAACCGGCCACCGCCCCTTCCGCCGTGATGGGGCTGTCGTGCAGCCGTGCCAGTATCAGCAGCGCCGCCAGCAACTCGTCACTGGACTGGAGGCCAGCGGCCACCGACGCCGGTTCTTGTTCCTGCTTGTTCATCCCACATCCGCGTTCATTGATGGCCAGGGTCAACTCAGGATATGCACCCGAAACCCAACTGCTAAAAGTGTAAAGGAAAAAGCGCCGATTGCAAGCCGTTTCAAGCCCTTGCAACGCGAATCCTGCTCAGTCTGCCATCAGCGACGGGGGGTCATCGCTGTCCACCACCGCCTGCGCCCAGGCGCGCAGCTTGCGTGTGTCGGCACGCAGGATCTGCTGCTTGACGGCCAGAATCTGGCTCGGGTGCATGGAAAAGCTGCGCAGCCCCAAGCCCAGCAGCAAGCGGGTCATGCTCACGTCGCCGGCCATTTCGCCGCACACGCTCACGCCCTTGCCTTGGGCCTGGCATTCGGCAATGGTGCGCGCCACCAGTTGCAGCACCGCCGGGTGCAGAGGGTCGTACAGGTGCGCCACGGTTTCGTCCACCCGGTCGATGGCCAGGGTGTACTGGATGAGGTCGTTGGTGCCGATGGAGAGGAAATCGAAGTGCTTGAGGAACATCCGCACCGCCAGCGCCGCCGCTGGCACCTCGATCATGGCCCCCAGACGGGTCGGGCCATGCACCGCAGCCCGGTCGTCGAGCTGCTCGCGGGCGCGCGCCAGCAAGGCCTTGACCTGCTGGATTTCGCTGGCATGGGCCAGCATCGGAATCAGCAGGTTGACCTTGCCATGCGCGGCCGCACGCAAGATGGCGCGCAGTTGGGTCAGGAACATGGCCGGCTCGGACAGGCTCCAGCGGATGGCGCGCAGGCCCAGCGCCGGGTTGAGGTGGTCGTCGCGCCGGTTGTGATCGAGCGGCTTGTCGGCCCCCACATCGACCGTGCGGATGGTCACCGGCAAGCCGTGCATGCCTTCCACCGCCGCCCGGTAGGCCCGGTACTGCTCTTCCTCGTCGGGCAGTTTGCCTTCGCGGCCCATGAACAGGAATTCGGTGCGAAACAGCCCCACCCCGACCGCGCTGACCGCCAGCGCCGGCACGGTGTCGGCCGGTTGCTCGATGTTGGCCAGCAGTTCGATGCGCTCGCCGTCGAGCGTCACCGCCGGGGTGTTCTTGATGCGCCACAGACGCTCGCGCTCGACCTCGCCCTGGCGCTGCTTGTAGCCGTATTCGGTCAGCACCATGGGGGGCGGGTTGACGATGATGACCCCGGCGTCGCCGTCGATGATGACCCAGTCGTCCTGCCGCACCAGCAAACTGGCATTGCGGGCACCCACCACTGCCGGAATGTCCATGCTGCGCGCCACGATCGCGGTGTGGCTGGTCTTGCCCCCGACGTCGGTCACGAAGCCCGCGAAGATGCTCTGCTTGAACTGCAGCATGTCGGCCGGTGAGAGATCGTGTGCCACGAGGACGAGCGGATCCACCGGGTCCAGCGATGACTCGGGTGCCCCCACCGACGGCGCGGCCACGGGCGATGCCACCCCCCGCATGTGCCGCAGCATGCGCTCCACCACCTGTTCGAGGTCGGCTTTGCGCTCCCGCAGGTACGGGTCTTCCATCTCGTCGAACTGCTTGGCGATCTGCTCCAGTTGCGACGTGAGCGCCCATTCGGCGTTGTAATGCCGTTCCTGCACCCAGTATTTCACCCCGTCTTGCAGTTGTACGTCCTGCAAAAGCATCAGGTGCACGTCGAGCAGAGCCGTCAGTTCAGGGTGGGCCTCCATGGAGGCGGTTTCCTGCAACCCTTGCTGAACATGCGCAATTTCCGCCATGACCGCATCACGAGCGTACCTCAGGCGCTGAATTTCCCCAAAAACCTGTTCTTCACTGATGAAATAGTGCGCCACATCCAGTCGGCTGGAAGCGACCAGCACCGCGCGTCCGATCGCGATGCCGCGCGAGACCGCCTGACCGTGAACACTGAACGTCATTCACCTTCCCCAAACTTGTCGTTGATCAAGGCCAGCAGGGCATCCATGGCTTCCTGCTCCTGTGGCCCGTCCGTCTCGATCTCCACTTCGGCACCGAGACCGGCGGCCAGCATCATCACCCCCATGATGCTCTTGGCGTTGACCCGACGGGCGTTGCGGCTCATCCAGACTTCGCACGGGAAGCTGCCCGCCAGCTTGGTCAGCTTGGCGGAGGCTCGGGCGTGCAAGCCCAGTTTATTGCTGATGGTCGCGGTGGTTTTGATCATGGGTACTGCGGCGAATCTGGCTTTGCTGGGTACTGACGGAAACCGGCATCACCCCCTGTGTCCCCCCCAGCATGGCGCGTGACACCAGTGCATCCAGCGACTCGTGGCGGTAGGACACAGCACGAAGGAGCATGGGCAGGTTCACGCCGGTAACCAGCCGGACACGCGCACCGTCAACCAGACGGGTGGCAACGTTACAGGGTGTGGCTCCAAAAATGTCGGTCAGGATCAGGGTATGCGGCGTTCCCAGCATGTCGATCAACGCGCGGGCCTGCGCTACCGTTTCATCGGGCGACTGGTTGGGGGGTACATCCAGCGTGGCCAGGGTCGATTCAGCATCCGGCAACACGTGCAGCACACACTGGCGCAGCGCAGAAGCCAACGGAGCGTGAGCAATGACCAATATGCCGTTCATGAAACAGGATTATGGGCCTTGATCTCCAGGAAATCGGGCACGACCGATCACGTCATGGCGGTCCGGGGCTGAAACTGTCCAAAAACGTACTCAGGACTTCAGCCTCGACATCGGTCGCGTACAAGGCGGCCAGGTGCATCGATGCATGCGTTTGCACCCACAATAAATGAGCCTGCAGCGCTTGACCACGATGGTTCCGTCCGGGCCCTTTCCAGTGACTGCGCATCAGCGGTCGCATCGGATCCTCGACCTGATGCCATCCGGCAGGCACCGTCTCCGCCTCCCCCAGGGGGATGGCCAGCGCGGCCCAGGCCGCCCGCCTCCAGGCTTGTTCAACCATCACCAGGTCGGCCCCTGGCGGGACCTGCAGGGCGGACCAGGCAAATGTGTGACCCTCTACGTCGCAGCTGAGCATCCACAGCGTGACGGGCGCATGCCCGGGCCCCAGCAGCGGGACGGTCCGTTCAGCCTTGTCCGGTTTGCAGGGCATCAGCATCTGCCCCGGCAGGTGGTCGTGTCGAACCTCTCGCCAGTTGTACACAGGGGAACAGGCCACCAGCGCTCCCATCACCATCCACGCCACGACCGTCTTCAGACCTGCCCGTTTGAACTTTGACGGTGTTGAGGTGTCACTTACTACGGATTTATGTGGCACAGTCTTGTCTACCTGTTTTCACCTGGATGCATGGGTTATGAAGTCCCGAATCGAATCCTCACTCATGAACCGCCGCCGTTTCCATTGGGCGCTCGGCGGTGGCTTGCTGGGCATGGGGCTGACCGGCTGCACCGACAGCAACCAGGCGCCCGAGTCGGTGTTCGTCTTGCTGGACGGCAGCACGCTGAAAACCTCTGACTTGCGGGGCAAGGTGGCGCTGGTCAACTTCTGGGCCACGACCTGCGTGTCGTGTGTCCAGAAAATGCCCGACCTGATCAACACTTACCAGCGTTTTCGGGAGCGCGGTTTCGAAACCATCGCCGTCGCCATGAGCTACGACCCACCCGACTGGGTGTCGAATTTTGCCAGGAGTCGCCAACTCCCCTTTCGTGTGGCGCTGGACAACACGGGTGAAATTGCGCGCGATTGGGGCCAGGTGCGCCTGACGCCCACCACGTATCTGGTCGATAAGCGGGGACGTATAGTCAACCGTTATCTGGGCAACATGAACTTCGCGGATCTTCACCAACTGATCGATCGTTTGCTGACCCAGAACTGACCCTGTTTCAGTTGCGGAAGTTGTCGTGACACACCTTGCACGTCGCTGCGGCTGCCCCGAAAGTGCGCCTCACCGCCTCCAGGTTTCCTGTGCGGGTGGCCTCGTTCAAGGCGGCCAACGCGACCAAGGTGTTGCGCCCTGCTTCGTCGAAAGCGGCTCGATCGGTCCAGACATTGGGTTTGGCGCGGCTGTTCACGCTTTGGGTCTCAGGCCCAAACCCGGCCCAGGGCAAAGTGGACAGGGCCATGACGACATCCATGTTCTGCTGGGCCACCTGGGCATCGAATGGAACCCGACCGCTGGCCATGGCGCCGACACGGCCAAAATGCTGGCCCATCACAAACAGCGCCCCTTGCCGATACTTCACGGCGTCATCAGGACGCTGGAACTGTGCCTGGGCTGTGCTGGTAGCCAGCATCAGGGCTGCCAGCGCAGCGATGGTGTAGCGATTTTTCATGTCGACCTTTCATCCGTAGTGGTGTGAATACGCAGTGGCGTGAATACCCTGTACAGTGTAGGCTCATTGAATGGTTGACCGACTTTGGGGGGTATCTATGGGCGTTCGAGTTCGTGTGTGGGACCTGCCTACGCGTGTGTTTCACTGGCTGCTGGTCATTTCTGTCGTCGGGCTCTTCATCACCGGCAATGTGGGCGGATGGTGGATGGACTGGCACATGCGCATCGGGATATTTGTGTTGTCCTTATTGATCTTTCGCGTCCTGTGGGGTCTGCTGGGCGATACTTGGTCTCGTTTTTCCCGATTCGTGTATGCACCGGCCTCCCTGCTGACCTACCTTCGGGGTCAATCGCCTTTGCTGCATCGCGTCGGTCATACGCCACTGGGTGCGCTGTCCGTCTTTGCCTTGTTGCTGGCCTTGCTGCTGCAAGTGGCCAGTGGCTTGATGACCGATGACGCCATTTTTTTCTCAGGCCCCTTGGTGCCCGTGGCCAGTGATCCGATGATTGCGTGGGCTTCCCGCTACCACAGCGAACTGGGCAAGTTCTTCGTCATGGGTTTGGTGATCTTGCATGTGCTGGCCCTGGTGGTGTACAAACTCTGCTTCAAGCAAGCACTGGTAGCGGCCATGATTCACGGACACAAGCAACTGCCCGGGCCGGTTCCCGAGGCGTCGGACGGCTGGCACGACCTGCTGAAGGCCGCCGCCCTGTACGCCGTCTCTTGCGGCCTGACTTACTGTATCGTGACCTGGGGCGCCCCATGACGGATGAACATCCACCACCCATTGACTGGCTTCTTCTGCATCCCGGGGACGACATGGCGGTTGCTCGCGAGCTTTTCCGCGAGTACCAGACGGACATCGGGATTGATCTCTTTTTTCAGGGGTTTGACGATGAGTTGGCGGGCCTGCCAGGTGACTATGCACCCCCCGCGGGTGCGCTGCTGGTGGCCAGCGTCGCCGGCATGCCCGCCGGTTGTTGTGCATTGCGCCCCTTGCAGGATTGCGACTATGCCAATGCCTGTGAAATGAAGCGACTGTTCGTTCGTCGGCTTTACCGAGGCTTTGGCGTTGGCCGCCTACTGGTTGACCTCACGCTGTGGCACGCCCGCCAAGCTGGGTACGACGTGATGCTGCTGGATACGCTCAATGAAATGGAAACGGCCCGCGCCCTGTACGCCATGGCCGGTTTTGAAGAAATCGCGCCTTACTACCACAACCCCCTGCCGGGAGCGCGTTATCTCAAGGTCGATCTCTGAGCACCGCTCACAGCGTTCTGGCTTGTGCCAACAAGGTCGCTGCATCCGAGACTTCCAATTGGCCCGGCCCTTCCACGTTGAGCGTCTGCACCACTCCGTCTTGCACCAGCATGGAATAACGGTTGCTGCGCAGCCCCATGCCGCGTGCCGTCAGATCGAGCGTCAGGCCGGTGGCTTTCGCAAAGTCGGCACTCCCGTCGGCCAGCATACGCACCTTGCCCGTTGCACGCTGTTCACGGCCCCAGGCCCCCATGACGAACGCATCGTTGACGCTGACACACCAAATTTCATCCACCCCGGCTTGTTTCAGGGCTTCAGCCTGCTCGATGTAGCCGGGCACATGCTTGGCCGAGCAGGTCGGGGTGTAGGCACCGGGTAGCGCAAACAGGGCAATGGTTTTGCCTGCGCAGGCTTGGGCGACATGGACCGGGTTCGGGCCGATGCTGCAGCCGTCCGCCTCCACCTCGGAGTACTCCATCAGGGTGAGGGCAGGCAGTTTGTCACCAACTTTGATCATGATTGCTCCAAATGAAAAAACGACCGCATTGTCGGTCGTTTTTTCGGATCGTGCCCAGCGGGCGCGAAAGGGATTTACACCAGTGCGGCCTTTTGCACCAGACGGGTGGCGACCCAGTTCTTGGTTTTGGACAGCGGGCGGCTTTCGGTGATCTCGATAATGTCACCCAGCTTGTATTCGCTGTTTTCGTCGTGCGCGTGGTACTTGCTCGACTTGATCACAATCTTGTCGTAGAGCTCGTGCTTGACACGACGCTCGACGAGCACCGTCACGGTCTTGGCGCGCTTGTCGCTCACCACTTGACCAATGAGGGTGCGCTTGCGGGAGGTTTGTGCTTCCGTCATGTTCACTCCTTATTGGCTGGCGGCTTGCTTTTCGGCCAGGATGGTCTTGGCACGGGCGATGGCACGGCGGGTTTGACGCAGCGTGTTCGTGTTGTTCAACTGTTGCGTTGCCTTCTGCATGCGCAGGTTGAAGTGGGCCTTTTGCAGGGCTTTGACTTCGGTTTGCAGACCGGCAACGTCTTTTTGGCGCAGTTCAGCAGTTTTCATTCATATCTCCTGATCACTGGCCCAACATGCGGGTCACGAAGGTGGTACGCAAAGGCAGTTTGGCCGCAGCGAGTTCAAAGGCTTCGCGAGCGAGTTGCTCGGGCACACCCACGATCTCGTACAGCACCTTGCCGGGCTGGATTTCGGCGACGTAGTACTCCACGCCACCCTTGCCGTTGCCCATGCGGACTTCGGCAGGCTTTTTGGAAATCGGCTTGTCCGGGAACACACGGATCCAGATCCGGCCGCCACGCTTGACGTGACGGGAAATGGCACGACGTGCCGATTCGATCTGGCGAGCCGTCAGACGGCCACGATCCGTGGACTTCAGGCCGAAATCGCCAAAGGCCACGGTGGCACCACTGGTGGCAACACCGGTATTGCGGCCTTTTTGCTCTTTACGGTATTTACGGCGAGCAGGTTGCAACATATTGGTTCTCCTTAGGCCTGCGGCTTGTCGCTGCCATCGGCCGGGGCGGCATGGGTGGTGGTGCCACGACGACCGGCACCGCCACGGCGTTCGCCGCGGTTATCGCCTCGGTTGTCGCC
>DBAZ01000029.1:0-4360 GCA_002291945.1 Tepidimonas sp. UBA997 | reverse complement strand
TCGCCTCGGTTGTCGCCGCGACCATCGCGACGGGGGCCGCGCGGGCGGCGCTCGTCGTCGGGACGGGGGGTGCTGTCCAGCGTCGGCGCATCGTTGCGACCCAGGTTGTCGCCCTTATAGACCCACACCTTGACGCCGATCACGCCATAGGTGGTCTTGGCTTCGGAGGTGCCGTAGTCGATGTCGGCGCGCAGGGTGTGCAGCGGCACACGGCCTTCGCGGTACCACTCGGTACGGGCGATTTCGATGCCGTTCAAGCGGCCGGACGACATGATCTTGATGCCTTGAGCACCCAGACGCATGGCGTTCTGCATGGCGCGCTTCATGGCGCGGCGGAACATGATGCGCTTTTCGAGCTGCTGCGTGATGCTGTCGGCGATCAGCTTGGCATCGACTTCCGGCTTGCGCACTTCTTCGATGTTGACGGCCACAGGCACGCCCAGCTTGGTGGCCAGGTCCTTCTTGAGCTTCTCGATGTCTTCGCCCTTCTTGCCGATCACCACGCCCGGACGCGCCGAGTAAATGGTGATGCGGGCGTTCTTGGCCGGGCGCTCGATCACGACCCGGGACACCGCAGCGTTCTTGAGCTTGGTTTTGAGGTACTCGCGCACCTTGATGTCTTCGGCCAGCATGCCGGCGAAATCGCGGTTGCTGGCGTACCAGCGGCTCGACCAGTTGCGGCTGACCGCCAGGCGGAAGCCGGTAGGATGGATTTTCTGTCCCATAGTCTTCCTTCAGGCTCAGTTGCCTACCGTCACGTAGATGTGACAGGTCGGTTTGCTGATGCGGTTACCGCGACCTTTGGCACGAGCCGCGAATCGCTTGAGCGTGGTGCCCTGCTCGACGTGGATGATTTTCACCCTCAGTTCGTCGATGTCGGCACCGTCGTTGTGTTCAGCGTTGGCGATGGCGGATTCCAAAGCCTTCTTGACGATGGCGGCAGCTTTTTTCTGCGTGAACGTCAGGATTTGCAGCGCCTGATCCACCTTTTTGCCGCGAATCAGGTCCGCCACCAGACGGCCCTTATCGACCGACAGGCGAACGCCGCGAACAATTGCGCGTGTTTCCATGGTGTGTCCTTACTTCTTGGCTTTCTTGTCGCCGGGATGACCCTTGAACGTGCGGGTCAGCGAGAATTCGCCCAGCTTGTGGCCGACCATCTGATCGGTCACATACACCGGCACGTGCTGCTTGCCGTTGTGGACGGCGATCGTCAGACCGATGAACTCGGGCAGGATCATGGAGCGGCGCGACCAGGTCTTGACGGGCTTTTTGTCCTTGGTGGCCACGGCCTTTTCGACCTTGGCCATCAGGTGATGGTCAACGAAGGGACCTTTTTTGAGTGAACGTGTCATTTCGTCAACCCCTTACTTCTTGCGACGCGACACGATCATGCTCTGCGTGCGGCGGTTGTTACGGGTACGGTAACCCTTGGTCAGGTTGCCCCACGGATCGACCGGCGGCATGCCGGTACCAGTACGGCCCTCGCCACCACCGTGCGGGTGGTCGATCGGGTTCATGGCCACACCGCGAACGGTCGGGCGGATACCCATATGGCGCTTGACCCCGGCCTTGCCGAGCTGACGCAGGCTGTGCTCGGTGTTGGAGGCCTCGCCGATGGTGGCACGGCAATCGACATGGATCTTGCGCACCTCGCCAGAACGCATCCGCACCTGGGCATAAACGCCTTCACGCGCCAGCAGCACCGCCGAAGCACCGGCGGAACGCGCGATCTGCGCCCCTTTGCCCGGCTTGAGCTCGATGCAATGGATGGTCGAGCCGACCGGGATGTTGCGGATCGGCAGGGTGTTGCCGACCCGAATCGGCGACTCGGAACCGCTCAGCAGGGTGGCACCGACTTCCACGCCACGCGGGGCGATGATGTAGCGGCGCTCACCGTCGGCGTAGCACAGCAGCGCGATGTGCGCGGTGCGGTTCGGGTCGTATTCCAGGCGCTCGACCTTGGCCGGAATGTTGTCCTTGCTGCGCACGAAATCGACCACACGGTAGTGGTGCCGATTGCCGCCGCCCTTGTGCCGGACGGTGATGTGGCCGTTGTTGTTGCGACCGGCCTGCTGGAACTTGGGCTCCAGCAGGGGGGCATAGCCGGAGCCCTTGTGCAGGGTCTCGCGGGTAACTTTCACCATGCCACGACGGCCGGGTGAAGTCGGTTTCATCTTGATGACTGCCATGATCAGACGGCCTCCCCACCAAAGTTGATTTCCTGGCCGACCTGCAGCGTCACGTAGGCTTTGCGCACGTGGTCACGGCGGCCCACGGTCTTGCCGAAGCGCTTGGCCTTGCCCTTCTGGTTCAGGACGTTGACGGCGGTCACCTGGACCTTGAACAACTGCTCCACGGCAGCCTTGATTTCGGGCTTGGTGGCGTCTTGCAACACCTTGAACAGCACGGTGTTGTTCTTGTCGGCCACCTGCGTGGCCTTTTCCGACACGATCGGTGCCACCAGCACCTGCATCAGGCGGCCTTCGTCAAACTGGACGTTGCTCATGCGAACATCTCCTTGAGTTTGTCGATGGCACCTTTGGTGACGATCACTTTCTTGTAGTGAACCAGCGACAGCGGATCGGCGTAGCGCGGCTCCAGCACCAGCACGTGGGGCAGGTTGCGCGAGGCCAGGTACAGGTTTTCGTCGATTTCGTCGGCGATGACCAGCACGGACTGCAGGTTCATGGCCTTGAACTTGTCAGCGAGCTGCTTGGTCTTGGGGGCTTCGACCTTGATGGAGTCCACCACGGCCAGACGGCCTTCCCGCACGAGCTGCGAGAAGATGGAGGCCATACCGGCACGATACATCTTCTTGTTGAGCTTCTGGGTGAAGTTTTCGTTCGGGCTGCTCGGGAAGGCCTTGCCGCCTCCACGCCAGATCGGGGACGAGGTCATGCCGGCACGGGCGTTGCCGGTGCCTTTTTGGCGGTACGGCTTCTTGGTGCTGTGCTTGACGGTGGCGCGGTCTTTCTGGGCCCGGGTGCCTTGGCGTGCGTTGGCCTGGTAGGCCACCACCAGTTGATGGATCAGCGATTCGTTGTAGTCGCGACCAAACAGGGTATCGGGCACTTCCACGGTGGAAGCCGCCTGCCCTTGGTCGTTCAGGAGTTCAACTTGCATCAGTTCGCTCCTTGGTTGGCAGCTTTGACGGCGGGACGCACGGTGACGAAGCCACCTTTGGAGCCCGGAACAGCGCCTTTGATCAGCAGCAACTGCCGCTCGGCATCGACACGCACCACGTCCAGATTCTGCGTGGTCACGGTCTCGTCGCCCATGTGGCCGGTCATTTTCTTGCCCGGAAACACGCGACCCGGATCCTGCGCCATCGAGATGGAGCCCGGCACATTGTGCGAACGGCTGTTGCCGTGCGACGCACGCTGCGAGGCGAAGTTGTGGCGCTTGATGGTGCCGGCAAAGCCTTTACCGATCGAAGTGCCTTGCACGTCCACCTTCTGACCCACTGCGAACAGCTCGGTCACAGGCAGCACGGAACCGGCGGCAAACTTGCCTGCGGTTTCCGCGCTGACGCGGAATTCTTTCAGGATTTCACCGGCTTCGACACCGGCTTTGGCCAGATGGCCGGCCTCGGCCTTGGTCACGCGGCTGGCGCGACGCTTGCCGTACGCCACTTGCAGGGCGTCGTAGCCATCATGGGCTTGGGTTTTGACTTGCGCCACGCGGTTGTTGGACACGTCCACCACCGTGACGGGCACTGCGTCCCCATCTTCGGTGAATAGGCGCATCATGCCCACCTTGCGGCCCAACAACCCGAGGGAGTTGTTCAGACTCATTGTTTTCTCCGTTCCTGACTGCAATTGGCCAGGTCTGATGATGATAAATCTTCGCCCCAAAAGATGCGAAGCCCTCAAGTGTAACCCGAGGGCTTCGAAAATGCAAGCGATGTAGGTTTACTGCAACTTGATTTCCACGTCCACACCCGCAGGCAGGTCCAGCTTCATGAGGGCGTCAACCGTTTTGTCGGTCGGATCGACGATGTCCATCAGACGCTGGTGGGTGCGGATTTCGAACTGGTCGCGGCTCGTCTTGTTGACGTGCGGTGAACGCAGGATGTCGAAACGCTTCATGCGGGTCGGCAGCGGCACCGGGCCCTTGACGATGGCACCCGTGCGCTTGGCGGTTTCCACGATTTCGGCGGCTGACGTATCGATGAGTTTGTAGTCGAACGCCTTCAGACGGATACGGATCTTTTGCTTGCTCATGATCGATATCCTTCTCAGTCGAGAATCTTGGCCACGACGCCAGCGCCCACGGTGCGGCCACCTTCGCGGATGGCAAAGCGCAGGCCTTGTTCCATCGCGACAGGGGCGATCAGCTTGACGGTGATGCGGAGGTT
>DBAZ01000028.1:9345-15515 GCA_002291945.1 Tepidimonas sp. UBA997 | reverse complement strand
GGCTTCATGATCGGGCGGCTGTTCATCATCGGTCACGACGCCTGCCACCAGAGTTACACCCCGCACCGCGGCCTCAACCGTGTGCTGGGTCGCATCGCCATGGTGCCGTCTCTCACCCCCTACAGCTTGTGGGAAGTGGGGCACAACGTGGTGCATCACGGCTACACCAACCTCAAAGGTGTCGATTTCGTCTGGGCACCGCTGACCAAAGCCGAGTTCGAGGCCCTCTCCCCCGGTCGTCGTGCGCTCGAACGCATATACCGCAGCGGCTGGGGCCCGGCGCTGTACTACCTGATCGAAATGTGGTGGTTGCGCATGTTCTTCCCGCGCAAGACCTACATGGGCACCAGCCGCCCGGAGTTCAAGTGGGACGGCGTGTTCGTGCTGGCTTCGGCAGCGCTTTGGGTGGCGGGTCTGGTTGGGGCCGCCGTGGCCACCGGCCAGTCGGTCTGGCTGCTGGTGCTGATGGGTTTCGTGGTGCCTTTCCTGTTCTGGAATGCCATGATCGGCTTCGTGGTGTATGTGCATCACACCCATACCAGCGTGCAGTGGCACGACGACAAGCACGTCTGGGCCAAGGCCGCGCCGTTCGTGTCCACCACGGTGCATCTGCAGTTCCCCTGGAGGTGGGGCGGGCTGATGCACCACATCATGGAACACACCGCCCACCATGTGGACATGAGCGTGCCACTCTACAAACTGAAGGACGCCCAGAAGAAACTCGAAGACATGCTGCCGGGCCGCATCATCATTCAGCAATTCAGTTGGCGCTGGTACTTCGAGACCGCGCGCAAGTGCAAGTTGTACGACTTCACGCGCCGTTGCTGGACCGATTTCCAAGGCCGTGCGACCAGCGAGCAAGCCCCTTCTTACGCCTGAGCGACGCTTAACGACAACGTGGTATCGGCCCCAGCGCATCATTCGATCGGCGGTTCACGCGCCAGCAACCGCTTGATGCGACAATAGCCGTCTCGATGAATCCAGCTTTTTCTGAACTCTCCTTGGCCGAACCCCTGGCCCGTGCGATCGCCGAAATGGGGTTTACGTCCATGACGCCCATACAGGCGCAGGCCATTCCGGTGGTGCTGCAAGGGCGTGATGTGATGGGCGCTGCCCAGACCGGCACCGGCAAAACGGCGGCTTTCTCGCTGCCCTTACTGCAGCGCATGTTGCCGCACGAGAACGGCTCCACCTCGCCCGCCCGCCACCCGGTGCGGGCCTTGGTGTTGTTGCCCACCCGCGAACTGGCCGACCAGGTGGCCCAGCAGATCGCCTTGTACGCCAAATACACCCAACTGCGCAGTGCCGTGGTGTTTGGCGGCATGGACATGAAACCCCAGACCGCCGAACTGAAAAAAGGCGTCGAGGTGCTGGTGGCGACTCCGGGGCGCCTGCTGGACCATATCGAAGCCAAAAACTGCGTGCTCAACCAGGTCGAATACGTGGTGCTCGACGAAGCCGACCGCATGCTCGACATCGGCTTCCTGCCCGACTTGCAGCGCATCCTGAGCTACCTGCCCAAACAGCGCACCACACTGCTGTTCAGCGCCACTTTCTCGCCAGAAATCAAGCGGCTGGCCAATAGCTACTTGCAGCAGCCGATCACCATCGAGGTGGCGCGCTCCAACGCCACCGCCTCGACCATCGAACAGCGGTTTTACCGCGTCGATGAAGACGACAAGCGCCAGGCGCTCAAGCAGTTGCTGCGCGAAAAAGACGTCAAGCAGGCGTTCGTGTTTTTGAACAGCAAGCTGGGTTGCGCCCGCATGGCCCGTGCCCTGGAACGCGATGGCCTCAAGGCCGCCGCCCTGCACGGCGACAAAAGCCAGGACGAACGCCTCAAAGCCCTCGATGCGTTCAAAAAAGGCGAGGTCGATCTGCTCGTCTGTACCGACGTGGCGGCGCGCGGCCTCGACATCAAGGACGTGCCGGCGGTGTTCAACCTCGACATCCCGTTCAACGCCGAAGACTACGTACACCGCATAGGCCGTACCGGCCGTGCGGGTGCCTCCGGGCTGGCCATTACCTTCGTCACCAGCAAGGACGCACGCAACCTGTCGGACATCGAAAAGCTGATCGGCAAGAAGGCCGAGGTCGAACCGATTGAACTCGACAGCGACCCCTGCCGGGCGGGATCTCCCGGACGCATCAATGACGGGCAGCGGCTCTGGCGTGACGAGCGTGCGGCTGCCGAGCCGCGCCGCGAGCGCATGCCCCGTGCGCTGCGGGTTGCTGCCGATCCGTTTTTCGACCAGCCCTACGCGCCGTCCTTGCCGCCCGAAGCCCAAGCCACCTGGGAAGCCCAGCCCAAGGTGGCGGTCAGCAAAGGCTTGTCGGCCTACATCAAGCCCCGGCGCAAGGTGGCCGCTCTGTTCAAGGCACCCCTGCCGCAGCTTGCCGATCAGACGGCCGAGACCTCTGCCGAATGATCCTCAGCGCTTGCCCGGGCGCTGTGCTTGGGGACAAGGGATTTGTATGACCTCACGCACCTGCCCCTGGCTGTCGAGGCAGGCCGCACTCAGGCAGCCACCCCAGACGCAGCCGGTGTCGAGGGCGAGCAAATCAGGCCGCTGGATCAGCCCCAGGGTGGACCAGTGGCCAAAGGCGATCGGTGTTCCGGCGCTGCGTCGGCCCGGCACCTCGAACCAAGGCATGAAGCCCGGTGCGGCGGCGGCGCTGCCGTCTTTGGTGGCAAATTCCATCACCCCATCGGCGCTGCAGAAACGCAGCCGCGTCAGGGCATTGACCACCACCCGCCAGCGGTCGGCGTTCGGGTGGTCGTCGCGCCAGTGGTCGGGCTGGTTGCCGTACATGTGTCGCAGCCACTGCGGGCCGTCGCTGCTGCGCAGCAAGCGGCTCACCTCGTCGGCCAGGGCCACGGTCTGCTCGGCGGTCCAGGCGGGCAGCACGCCCGCATGCACCAGCAACCAGCCGTTGCGCTGCAAGGCCAGTGGCCGCTGTCGCACCCAGTCCAGCAGAGCGTCGCGGTCGGGCGCGTTTAGGATGCCGTCGAGCGTGTCGCTACGGTGGGCTGGACGCACACCCTGCGCCACGGCCAGCAAATGCAGGTCATGATTGCCCAGCAAGCAGTCGGCTGCCGCGCCCAGCGCCATCAGTTGGCGCAGAACGGCCAGCGAGTCTGGCCCGCGGTTGACCTGATCGCCGAGCAGCACCAGAGCATCCCGGCTGGGCGAAAACGCTATCGTGTCGAGCAGGCGTTGAAACGGTTGCTGGCAGCCTTGCAGATCGCCTATCAGATACAGTGACATGGACGAATTATGGACATACTTCTGATTGCTTTTCTGACACTGCTGGGGGGCGTTTTTTCGATGGCGGAAATTGCCGTCGTGTCGAGCCGCCGCATCCGTATCGATGCCTTGGCGCAAGCAGGCGACAAGGGGGCGATCGCCTTGAACCGGCTGCTGGAGAACCCCACCCGGTTTTTTTCCACCATCCAGATTGGCATCACCACGATTGCTCTGCTCAACGGCATCGTGGGCGAAGGAGCGTTTGGTGACGACCTGTCGGCGCTGTTTGTCGATCTGGGGGTGTCCGCCGGGTGGGCCTCCGTGCTGGGCACCGCCATGGTGATCGTGGGGGTGACTTACATCACCATCGTGTTCGGTGAACTGGTGGCCAAACGCATAGGCCAGAGCGCACCCGAATCGATAGCCCGCTGGATGGCGCGCCCGCTGTTGCTGCTGGCGCGAGCCGCCGGCCCCTTTGTGTATCTGCTCACCTCGTCCACCAACCTGGTCTTGAAGCTGTTGCGCATTCCGTCCCAGGTGCCACAAGACGTGACGGAAGCGGAAATCCAGGCCCATCTGGCCCAGGGCGTCGGGGCCGGTGTGATCGAAGCCGAGGAGCACCGCGTGGTGCGTAACGTGTTTTTGCTCGACGACCGGCCGCTGGCTAGCATCATGCGGCCCCGCCCGGACATCGACTGGCTAGATACCAAGAACAGCCTCGATGAGGCGGTGACCCAGGCGCGGCAAGGCGGGCATTCCTGGTACCCGGTCTGCCGGGGTGGGCTCGACGATGTGGTGGGCACGATTCATCTAGCCCGGTTGCTGGAATTGCAGGCCCAAAGCCGTGCCGACGGCTGGTTCCGGCACGTGGCTGCCCCCGTGTTCGTGCCCGAAACCCTCAGCGGCATGGAGTTGCTGGAGCAGTTCCGGGCGCGTGCCTCGCGCATGGTGTTCGTGGTGGATGAATACGGCGAGGTGCAAGGGCTGCTGACCCCGCTCGATCTGCTGGAGGCGATCACCGGCGAGCTGTCGCCCGAAACGCCCGCCGAAGCCTGGGCCACCCTGCAGGACGACGGCTCTTGGCTGGTGGATGGGGCCATGCCGTCACACGAACTCAAGGCGCGACTCGACATCATGGCGTTGCCCGACGAAGACAAAGACCGCTACAACACGGTCGCGGGGCTGATGCAGACCGTCAGCGGCACCCTGATGGAGCAAGGCGATTGCGTCGCGATCAGCGGCTGGCGTTTCGTGGTGCTGACGCTCGACGGTCGTCGCATCGACAAGGTGCGGATTGCACCTGAGCCAGAAACAAGCGGCCTAGCCCCTACGGATGAGGACGCCATCTGAGGGTGGTGGGGGTTACAGGTCGTCGAGGTGGTCGAGGTGCGCAGCGGCGGCGCGGCGCAACTCGGCCCATGCGGCAGGAGACATCTGGTTGAGGTGTTGGTAGGCCATGCCTAGGCGCGGGTTGCGCCCGAATCGTTCCTGATGGCGGGCCAAAAAATCCCAGTACAGCGCGTTGAACGGGCAGGCCTGGGCACCTGTTTTCGCTTTGGCGTCGTAAGCACAGTGGCGGCAGTGGTCGCCCATGCGCTGCAGGTAAGCCGCGCTGCTCACATAGGGTTTGGTGGCCAGTAGGCCGCCATCGGCGAACTGGCTCATGCCCAGTGTGTTCGGGGCTTCGACCCATTCGAAGGCATCGATATAGATACCCAGGTACCACCGGTGCACCTGGGCTGGGTCGAGTCCGGCGAGCAGGGCAAAGTTGCCTATCACCATCAGCCGCTGGATGTGATGGGCGTACGCGTGCTCCAGCGACTGGCCGATGGCTTGGGCCATGCAGGCCATGCGGGTGTGGCCGCTCCAGAACCATGCGGGCAGGGGGCGCTGGTGGGTCAGTTTGTTCTGTGCGGTGTAGCCCGGCATCGTGGCCCAATAGACCCCGCGCACGTATTCGCGCCAGCCCAGAATCTGCCGGATGAACCCCTCGACGGCAGACAACGGTGCCTGCCCCTCACGCCAGGCGGCTTCGGCACGCTGGATCACCTCCAGGGGGTGCAGCATCTTGGTGTTGAGTGCAAACGAAAGCAGGGAGTGGAACAGCCGGACTCGCCCTTGGCTCAACGCGTCCTGAAAATCCCCGAAATGGGGCAGACCTTGGCGGATGAAGTCGTCGAGCTGGGCCAGGGCTTCTTGCCGGTTCAGGGGCCAGCGAAAGGTCTCCGCCTGGGGGTTGCCGATGGTTGCAACGCCTGCGGCCTGCACGGCGGCCCACAGGGCGCTGTGGTCATGCAGGGGCCGTGTGTCTGGCGGCTCAGCCGGGACACCGCGCCATGGTTTGCGGTTGTCGGCGTCGAAATTCCATGACCCACCTGCGGGTTGGCCTTCCGCGTCCAGCAAGATGCGGTAGCGTTTGCGCATGGTTCGGTAAAAGTGTTCCATCAGCCAGTGCTGGCGTCCTCTGAACAACTGGGTCGCTTGCAGGCGCTCGCTCAGGAAGTGCTCGGTGTCCACCATGTGGATGGTCGCCGGGCAGGTTAGGCTCCACTGCGCCAGTTGATCGTCCAGCCGCCATTCATCAGGTGTCTGGTACTCCAGAACGGCAGCCCGGTAGTGGGCCAGCAACGCGTCCAGATTGGCCGTGAGGGATTGCCGGTTGCTGGGGTCGGCCAGGGTGATGTACCGAACGCGATGGCCTGCGGCTTGCAACTGGCGGGCAAAGTCCCGCATGGCGGCAAAAATGCCCAGGACTTTCTGGGCATGGTGGCGCACATAGTCCGTTTCCTGACGGATTTCCATCAGGATGTAAACCACCTCGGGGGAGGCGGTCTGGAACCAGGTGTGCAACGGATTGAGCTGGTCTCCGAGGATCAGGCGCAGTCTCTGCGCGGGCGAGGTGGCGTCCATCATGTGCAGGCC
>DBAZ01000028.1:0-8958 GCA_002291945.1 Tepidimonas sp. UBA997 | reverse complement strand
CCTGTTTGACGGCAACGTTGCGAGCAGTATTTCACCTGTTCCCAGTCACGTGCCCATTTGCGCCGCCAGGCGAAGGGCAGCCCGCAGGCGAGGCAAATTTTCTGTGGCATATCTGACTTCTTGCGCATCTTCATGCTTAAAAATCCAGTTGCATTTGCTGGCTGCTGTGGGCCGTGCGGGGAGCGCGACGCGGTGCAGTCGGTCCCTGAGCGGTGGCGTCCCGGCTGGCGCCGGGCATGCCGCGCCGCGAGCCGTGGCGCTCCACGATCGGGGCTTTCGCTTGGCGCACCGCCGGTTGGGCACGCAGGGCATGAACCCGGGTTTTGGCGGTACGTGTGGCCGACCCGAGATCCACCGGCGGCTGGGGCCATTCGACTCCCAGCCGGGTCTGCAGACCGGCGGGCATGTGCCAGGGCTCGAAGATCCAGCCGTCTGGTACCTGCCGCAAGGTGGGCAGCCAGTGACGCACGAAGCGCCCTTGCGGGTCGTGATCCTGCGCCTGTTTGACCGGGTTGTACACCCGAGTGGTGTTGATGCCGGTGGTGCCACTTTGCATCTGCATCTGCGGCCAGTGGATGCCCGGTTCATAGTCGAGAAATTGCCGGGCCAGCCAATGGCCGACCTCGCGCCAGTGCAACCACAACGGGTAGGCCGCGACCGACACCAGCATGGCCCGCATCCGGAAGTTCAGCCAGCCGGTTTCACGCAGCATGGCGACACAGGCATCCACCATGGGCCAGCCGGTGCGCCCTTGGGTGAGGGCTTCGAAATGGGCGGCCGACCACTCGTTTTCGCGCAGACCGTCATAGCCACGGTGCAGATTGCGCCATTCCAGTTCGGGCTCGCTTTCGAGTTTCTGGATGAAATGGCAGTGCCAGTACAGACGGCTGTGAAAGGCCTGCAGCCCGAGGCGTTGCTGCTTGGCCTCGGGCGGCAAGAGGGCCAGGGCATGTCGGGTGGCCTGCACGACCTCGCGCATGCTCAGGCAACCATAGGCCAGATAGGCCGACAGCCGCGAACACGCCGTGGGTGCCGACAGGGGCGAGGAGATACCCCCTCGGTAGGTGGCGCTGCGGGTGTCCAGAAAGTCGTTGAGCGTCACCAGCGCCTGTTGCCGACCTCCACGCTGGCGCCGTGGCGGATCCCAAGGGTTTAGCCCCAGTGCCGTGGCCGGTGGTGGGGCGTCGCTGGGCCAGGGCGGTGGCCGCAGCGCCAAGGCAGGCAGCGCTGCCTGCGCAGCAGCCATCCGTCGTTCCCATTGGGGTTGCCATTCACGTCGGTGGCGCAGTCGCCGCACCACGCCGAAAGTGGGTGACTCGTGCCAGCCTACCCCGTGTGTGCGGCACCATCGGCCTACGGCCAAGTCGCGTGCATAGGTGAACTGGTTGCCGGTTTCTTCGTGGGCATGAAGGGCCTCGAAAGGGGCGGTGTGGTGCAGTCGGTCCAGCACGTCCACCATATCGCCCACCACGACCCACAGTTGCCCGCCCTGCGACCGCAGCGCTTGGTCCAGATCGCGCAGACTTTCCAGAATGAAATGGTAGTGCGGGGTGGCTGCGTCGGGCTGGGCCCAGAGCCGAGGTTCGATCACATACAGGCACAGCACCGGCCCATGCCGTGCGGCTTCGGCCAGCGCCGCATGGTCGGCCAGGCGCAAGTCACGTTTGAACCAGACGACGCGGTACGGCATAGCCCCTCACTGGCGTGCCCGCTGCTTGAGCCAGCGCATCAGGCCGCCGACGAACGGCAGTTTTTCGTACAGTTCTTCGGCTGCGTCCCAGTAGTCGCGGTGCAGGGTGATCTGCCCCTGGTGGTTGAACACGAGGTGGGATGCGCCGCGCACCGTCTGCACCGTGGTGGTGTCCCAGCGCTGGAAGCGAAAACGAAAATCCCAGGTGAGGAAGGCCTGTTGACCTTGACGCACCTGGCCAGTGACCACGAAGCGCGGTTCATGCAGCGAGCGAAACATGTGCTCGAAAATCGAACGAATGGCAGCCGTTCCGTGAACCGCGTTGAACGGATCTTTGAAGTGGGCGTTGGCGGCATAGAGTTGCTCGATCTCCCCGAGGCGTTCTGGGGTGATTTGCTGGTAAAAATCAATGACTGGTTCCAGCGACGGCGGGGCAGCGGCAGTAGGCATCGGATTCATAGCCCGGTGATGCGGCGTATCGCCGCGAAATAGAGCGGGTAGGGCAGGCAGCGCAAGAGCTTGAGCAGGCGTGTGAAGCGCTTGGGGAAGTGGATGTCGAATTCGCCCTTGGCCCAGCCGCGCAAAATGGCTCTGGCCGCTTCCTCGGGCTGGATGAGTGCGGGCATGTGGAAGTCGTTCTGGGCCGTCAGCGGGGTGGCCACGAACCCGGGGTTGATGACGCTGATGCCTAGCCCATGTGGCTGGAGATCCAGGTAAAGAGTTTCCGCCAGGTTGATCAGCGCGGCCTTGGTCGGGCCGTAGGCGAGGCTCTTGGGCAGGCCCCGCAAGCCTGCCACGCTGCTGATGAAGCTCAGATGGCCATGCCCCTGCTGGAGCAGGGCGCGGATGAGCGGTTCGAGGAAATACAGCGCCCCGGTCACGTTCACGGCCTGGTGCCGCAACAGGTCTTGGGTGTCCACGTCCGTGGCTCGCATCGGGTGGTAGTGGCCTGCACAGTAGCACATCAGATCGATCGGCCCAGCCGCAGTGACGCGTTCGACGGCGGCCAGCACTGCGTCGGGATCGGTCACATCGAGCGGCAAGGCCACGCGCCCGGCGTGGGCATCCGCGAAATGCTGCAGGGCGGCCGCATGGCGGGCCGACACGATCACCGTCGCACCCTGTGCATGAAGGGCGTGCGCGAGTGCCAGCCCGATGCCGCTGGATGCGCCCACCAGCCAGACGCGCTTGGTGCGCCAGTCGCTCAGGGGAGGGTTGAGGCTCATGCGTCGAGTTTGGTGAAAACCAGTGTGACCTCGCCCAGCCGGATGCCGAACTTGCTCATGGTGGCGCGGTTGAGCATGACGCGATCGTCGATCAGGTACATCCAGTCGTCCAGCCGTACCGGAATGATGCGTTCACCGACGGGCAGGTTCAGCACATAACTCCAGAAAAAGGCGTTGCCTACGGCCTGTCCTTGAGCCTCGCCAACCACATCGTCGGCGCTACCGGTGTAACGGCCGTCGGCATGCTTGGTCAGTCGCCAGATGCGGCGTTCGGTGGTGCCGTCGGCATAGGTGAACCGTTCGTCGAGTACGCCCTGGTTGCCCTCCCACCGACCGTCGATCTCGACCACAAACCGGCGCACCACCTGCCCGCTGCGGTTCTGGAACATGCCATGCGCAATCAGGCGGCCGTTGAAGTAGGTGGCCAGATCGAGAACGGGTTGCTCGTTGGCATAGTGGCTCAGGTTCTGCGAGGCACAGCCCGCCAGGCTGAAGGCCAGCAGCAAGGTCAGGGGTGCCAACAGGCGGCGCAGCCACGGGGTTGGGATTTTCATGATGCGTCCTTGGGAGTGCAAACAGTCGGTGCGCCAGCCAGCGTTGCAGGACGGCGCAGCAGAAAAACAAACAGCAGGGCGGCGGCCATGAGCTTGATGGCGCAGGGAATCACGGCATAGGCCCAAGTCAGTGCTTGCAGGCCCTCGGCCTGGGTGGTGCCCGGGGTATAGCCGAGCCAGGCCAGCAAGGGCAGTGCCAGCCCGGCAGCCAGCGCCAGATTGAGTTTGCCCGCCAGGCTCCACCAGCCGAAGTACGCCCCTTCGAACTGGCCCTGGTGTCCGCGCTCGCGGATCAGGCCGGCCAGTATCGCACTGGGCATGGCCAGATCGGTGCCCAGGGCGAGCCCGGACAGGGCGCAAACCAGCACAAAACCCCAGACATCCCCCGTGCCCAGGGTGGACGCCCAGATGAAGGTGACGCTGGCCAACACCATGCCCGCTAGCCAGGTGCGTGCCAGCCCCAGGTGTTGCACCGTGCGCATCCACAGCGGCATCGACGCCGCAGCAGCCACAAAATAGGTGGCCAGGAACAGCGGCTCCATGGCGCTGGCACCGAGGCGGTCCTGGATGAAAAAGAGCACCAGCGTGGCAGGCATGGCGCTGGCCAGTCCGCTCAGAATGAAGACGATCATCAGGCGCCGGAAAGCCGGGTTCCGCCAGGGGATGACCAGGACACGCCAGCCCAGGCCGTCGACGGTCGAGGTGGGTGACTTCGGGGGAACGGGTGCCCGCCACCACAAGGCCCAGGCCAGTACGAGGGCAAGGGCAAACACGCTCAGCCACACCGACCACCCCAGCAGCGAGGGCAACACCGAAGCCAGAATCACCCCGATCAAGGCGGCACCTTCACGCCAGGCCACGATCTTGGCCCGCCAGACCTCCTGCCCGCCCAGACGCGCGGCCCACGACTGGTAGGCAATGCTGATCTGGCTGAAGGCGGTATAGGTCAGCAGCAAGCCGGCCAGTGCCCAAGCGGCCAGGTGGTTCATGGCCCAACCGGGCGGAAAGAACAGGGCCGCCATGCCGAACACCATCAGCAGGCCGCAGCAGGCTCCCACCCCCAGCACCCAGCGATGCGACCGGGCAAACAGAGCGTCGCTCAGGCGACCGAGCAGTGGGTCGGTGAAGGCGTCGAACAGCCGGGCCAACAACAAAACCGCCCCTAACGTGGCGAGCGAGACCCCGAAGTTGCTGGCGTAATGGTTGGGCAGGTGTACATACAGTGGCAAAGCCACAAAGGCCAGAGGCAAACCCAAAGCCCCGTAGTGGATGCCCACGCGAACCCCCACCCGCGTAGGTGCCTCTTGCGCTTGATGCACAGTCGGGTGCAGCGGCTCGTCAGGGGTGGGGTTCATGGCTTGAGCCAGCGTGCCAGCAGTTGTCGGCGCATGGTGGGCTCCGAGGTTTCAGGCCCCAGCCAGATACTGAAAAACAGGCGGGCAAACTGTGGGTCCTCGATCGTGCCGACCGGCCGGTCGTTGTGAAGGAAAGCCGCCCCGACGCCTGGCTTGTGAACCCCGGTCAGCCGGTCGCCTGGTAAGACATCGGGGAACACACGTTGCATGTCGGCAGTCCAGCGCCGGGCCTGTTCATCGGTGAACGTACCTGCCCGCCGCATTTCAACGATGGATCGGTCGGCAATCGCCGAAGCCCGCAAGCTTCGAAGGTATTCCAGTTCAAGCACCAATGGCTGTTCACCCAGTCGGGATGCTTCGAACGGTGAAGGCGTCCAGAGCCGTGCGTTGTAAATCGGCAGGCCAAGGAAGCGCAAGGTCGCCTGGCCCGACTTGACGCCGTCCGGCAGGGCAGGGTGCGTGGCCCAGGCGGGCGGTGCCACCACCGTTAGGACGGCCAGCCAGCCGCCCATCAGCCAGGCAGCGAGCGTTCCAAGCCAGCCCGTTTTACTTGGCCAGCGTGAACTGCACGACATTGATGTCTCCTGCATCAAAACCGGCTTCACAGTAGGCCAGGTAAAACTCCCAGATGCGCGTGAAGCGTTCGTCAAAACCGAGCGCCAGCACGGCGTCGCGGCGGTTGAGGAAGTCGTGCCGCCAGCGCCGACAGGTTTCGGCGTAATCCGGGCCAAAGGCCAACTGGTCCAGCACTTGCAGCCCTGCTTCCTGGGCCGCAGCCCGGAAGGCCGATGGCGACGGCAGGCACCCCCCCGGGAAGATGTACTGCTGGATGAAGTCGGTCGATTTCAGATAGCGTTCAAAGTGTTCGTCACGAATCACGATGCTCTGGATGCAGGCCCGACCACCGCGCTTGAGCAACTTGGCCACGGTCTGAAAATAGGTGGGCCAGTATGCTTGGCCAACGGCTTCGACCATTTCAATCGAGCAGATCGCATCAAAAGGCTCGTCGTCGATGTCGCGGTAGTCTTGCAGCCGCAAGTCACTTTGCGATGCCATGCCCGCTCGGGCCAGGCGTTGCTGGGCGTAGGCCAGTTGTTCGGTCGAAAGGGTGACGCCAGTGATGTGGGCACCGAATTCGAGGCTCGCCTTTTCGGCCAGAGCGCCCCAGCCGCAGCCGATTTCCAGCACGCGGTGCCCCGGCTGCACGCCCGCCATGCGCAAAGCGCGGCGAACCTTGGCATGCTGGGCTTTTTGCAGATCGCCGTGCAGGTCGCCCTCGAACAGGGCCGACGAGTAGTTCATCGTCCCGTCCAGCCACAGGCGGTAGAAGGCATTGCCCAGGTCGTAGTGGGCATGGATGTTTTTGCGGCTGTTGCGTTTGGTGTTGCGGTTCAGCAGGTGATGGATGCGGTAGAGCAGCCGCCCAGCCCAGGTGCCGTAGATCACGGCATCCATGGCCTTGCGGTTGGCGCTGAACAGTTTCAAAAGCCCCGCCAGGTCGTGGGTGGTCCAGTCACCCGCGATGTAAGTTTCGGCAAAGCCAATGTCACCCGAGCGTAAGGCCTGCTTACACACATTCCAGTTGTGCAGCGTGATGCTGACCGGTTGGCCTTGCCCATCACCCGCCACCACGGTGTCGCCGCTGGGGGTATGGATGATCAGCGTGCCGTGGCGCAGGTGGCGCAGCAGTTTGAACACGCGACGCGCCGACCCAGGCAGATGTTGCGGGATGACGTGTGCGACGGGTGCTTGGGCGGTCAGGCTATTCATCAGCGGAACTCCTCGGTCGGATCGGTGTTGCAGCGGCTCACGAACGATGGCGGCAGCGGCGGTGGGCGGTGCAAACCCACGCGCTTGCACCACAGCTTGAGTGCCTGCCAGTGAATGCGGGCCATCACCATCCAGGTCATGGCCGGGTAGCGCCACAGCGCTTTGCGCAGCGCTGCTGGCGTGATCAGCTCCAGTTGCCCGCTGACGCTGGTCTGCAGCAGCGGCCCACGGTCGTCGTCGTAGTCAATGCGCGCCACGGTGCGGGGCGGGTCATGACGCTGGGTGTGCATGAAGCGGAAGCGGTACTGGCCCGCCAGGCTGCAAAACGGCGAGACGTGAAACACCTTGCTGGCCACCGATTCCACCCCCAGCACTGGGCGATCGAGCAGGTAGCAGTGCCTTTGGCCAAACGTGTTGTTCACCTCAGCCACGATGGCTCGCAACGAACCATCAACCCGGTGGCAATACCAGAAGCTGACCGGCTTGAAGGTGTAACCCAGCACCCGCGGGTAGGTATGCAGCCACAGGGCACCCCTTGCATCGTGGATGCCCTGGGCCGCCAGCATTTCGTCCAGCCAGGCTGTGGCACCACCCGCTGCGGGGCTGCGGCCATCGCCGTGGTCTTGGTCGAAAAAGCTGACTGCGGCACGGCGGTTGATCCCGATACCCTGGTTGGCACAAGCCGCCAGAGACCGCATGGGCAGCAGGATGAACCAGTTCCGGTAGCTGAACCCATGCGCAGCCGGGCGCAGGCGCATGTGTCGGACCCGACCAAAGCCGATCCAGGCGTGCTGGGCGTCGGGCAGGCGCGTGGCAGCCATCACGCACCGACTCCCGCTGGCTGGCTCAGGCGCTCCCGCAGCGCATCTGCCACCCGCAGCCCGGATGTCAGGCCGTCTTCATGGAAGCCGTAACCCGTCCAGGCACCGCAGAACCAGGTGCGCTGTTGCCCTTGCAAGTCAGCTACCTGTGCCTGCGCCTCGATCGCAGCCACATCAAAGACCGGGTGGCTGTACTCGAATGTACCCAGCACGCGGGAGGGGTCAATGGGCTGCAGCGGATTGAGGCTTTCAATCACCGGCTGCGCGTAGGGCAAGGGCTGGAGTTTGTTGAGCAGGTAATGCAGGCAGACCCGGCTGGATTCCTGTGCCGTGTCGGTGGATCGCTCGTAGTTCCAGGCAGCCCAGGCCGAGCGCTTGGTCGGCAATACGGTGGCGTCGGTGTGCAGCACGGCGACGTTGGGCTGATAACGGATGCGCGATAACACCGAACGCTCCAGCGCCGACGGCTGGGCCAGCAGTGCCAGCGATTGATCCGAATGCGTGGCCAGCACCACGTGGTCGAACCGCTCGGGGCCCTGCCGGGTGTAGAGGGTCACGCCTTGCGCGTCACGCTCGATGCGCAGGACGGGTGAGTTCAGCCGCGCATCGGCTTGGCCTGCAATGATTTTCTCGACATAATGTTTGGCGCCCCCGACCACGGTCAGCCACTGCGGGCGATTGTTGACTTGCAGCAAACCGTGGTTGTGGCAGAAGCGGATCATCGTGGCGACAGGAAACGCCAGCATCTGGTCCGTCGGGCAACTCCAGATGCAACCCAGCATGGGCAGAAAATACCAATCCCGGAAAGCAGCCCCGAACCCGTGCTGAGCCAGAAATGCATGCAGCGGTTGCTGCAGGGTGGCTTCACGGTTTTCTTCGGCGATCTGGGTGCACAGGCTGTTAAAGCGCAGCAAATCCGACAGCATGCCCAGAAAGCGTGGGTTGAACAGGTTGCGCTTCTGCGCAAACACGGTGGCCAGGCTGCTGCCGCTCCACTCCACCCCCGGCGCACCCGCCGTGCTTGGTGCCTGCACCGAAAACGACATGTCCGACTGGGTGGTCGCCACCCCCAGTTCGCTCAAAAGCTGGATCAGGTGGGGGTAGGTGCGTTCGTTATAGACCAGAAAACCGGTGTCCACCCCGTGGGTGACGTCGCCGCGCTGCGTCGGCAGCGTGATGTCCACGGTGTTCGTATGGCCACCGAAATAGTGGCTGGCTTCGAGCAGTGTGACTTGCGCCTGATCGCGCAGGCGGTGGGCGACCGCGAGCCCGGAGATACCAGAACCAACCACGGCGATTTTCATGCAGCTTCCTTGAAGACGTTTTGTCCTAGACAAAATTCATTGTATGCTACATTTCCGTGGCCTGCACAAGCTTGGTCCAACCCCGCGAACCCACTCATCTGCCATCAGCATGGATGCAATTCCCGAGTCGAATGACGTTATCTGGTCGATCGCCGATGTCGAACGGGATACCGGTCTGGGCAAAGACACCCTCAGGGTCTGGGAGCGGCGTTATGGCTTTCCCAAGCCGGGTCGTGAC
>DBAZ01000032.1 GCA_002291945.1 Tepidimonas sp. UBA997 | reverse complement strand
TTGATTGACGTCCTCTATTGCCGATGAAACAAAAAGACCTTGCCGAAGCCCTGGGACTGCACAAGTCGGTACTGTCGCGCTATGTGCGCAGAAGCATGCCCACACACTCGGTGGAGGCGGCGAAGGCATGGTACACGCAGAACATCGGTGTGCGCAGCCGCACAGAGCCGAACCCGGCCCGCGCTGCGGCTCCGGCCTACCTGCCGCCGCCTGCGCCCATCTTCCCGCGCTCCGATGTGATCGTGGCCAACGTGGTCAGTGGTCCTGGTGCTGATGAGGACTTCCAGGCGGCCCGTACCCGGCGCGAGATTGCCGAAGCCAACCTGGCCGAGATGCGGGAGGCCGAACTGGAGGGCAAACTGATCCGGGTCGAGGTAATCCGCGCCGCCTGGGCCAAGCGAGTGGCCAGCACCCGCGATGCTCTGCTGCAGATCCCGAGCAGGGTGTCACCCACGCTGGCCGCGCAGTCCGATGTGGACCAGGTGGCCAGGCTGCTGGAAGACGAGCTGCGCCAGGCGCTGGCCGAGCTGAGCCGCGATGGCGTCCCGGTGCAGGAGGTGGCCTGACCATGGGGGCCTGCGAGTCCATCACACTGGCTGATCCAGCGCGGGCCGACCGCCTGGTGGCCGAGCTGTTCGCGGAGTTTATGAAGCCACCCGCCGCCGTCACCGTCAGCCAGTGGGCAGATGGCCACCGCATGCTGTCGGGCAAGGCGTCCAGCGAACCCGGCCCCTGGCGAACCGACCGCACCCCGTACCTGCGCCAGATCATGGACGACCTGAGCGCCCGCAGCAGCGTGCAGGAAGTAGTGGTGATGTTCGCGGCTCAAATGGGAAAGAGCGAAAGCGGCATGAACTGGCTGGGGTACATCATCGACAACGAACCCGGCCCGGTGATGTGCGTGCAGCCCACCACCGACATGGCCAAGCGCTTCAGCCGTCAGCGCATCACGCCTATGCTGGAGGAAACCCCGGCGCTGCGCCGCAAGGTGCGCGAAAACCGCAGCCGTGACGATGCCAACACCACGCTGATGAAAGACTTTGCCGGTGGCGTCCTGGTGGTGTCGGGCGCGAACAGTGCGGCCAGCCTGCGCTCCATGCCCGTGCGCTACCTGTTCCTGGACGAGATTGACGCCTACCCGCTGGACGTGGACGGCGAAGGCGACCCGGTGGCCCTGGCCGAAAAGCGCACCAGCACCTTCGCCAGGCGCAAGGTGCTGAAGGTGTCCACTCCCACCACCAAAAACTTCAGCCGCATCGAGGGCGCCTACCTGCAGACTAGCGCCTGCCGCTTCCAGGTTCCGTGCCCCCATTGCAACGAACACCAGGCGCTGGAGTGGGGCACCAAGGGTGACCATGGACTCAAGTGGCGCAAGCTGGAAGACGGTTCACCCGATTACTCATCGGTGCATTACGTCTGCAGGCATTGTGGCGGCATCATCCAGGAGCATCACAAACCTGCCATGCTGGCCGTTGGGCACTGGGTGGCCGGCAAGGAAGCCAGCCGCCCCGGCAGGCAGACCGGCTACCACCTGAACGCCCTGTACGCCCCGCTGGGCTGGATCGGCTGGGCTGACCTGGTGGCCCAGTGGCACGATGCCACCCTGGCCGCCAAGCAGGGCGATGTGACCAAGCTCAAGACCTTCACCAACACCGTGCTGGCCGAAACCTGGGAAGAGCAGGGCGACAAGGTGGCTACGCACGAGCTGGCCCGCCGTGCGGAGGATTACCCCATCGGCCAGGTGCCCCACGGGGGCCTGCTGCTCACCATGGGCGTAGACGTGCAGGGCGACCGTATCGAGTACCGCACCTGGGCCTGGGGCCGTGGCCAGGAAAGCTGGCTGGTGGAGCGGGAAATCATCTACGGCGACCCGGCCATCGAGGAAGGCCAGCCCGGCAGCGTGTGGACCCGCCTCACCGAGCGCCGCCGCACCCCGTACCTGCACGCCAGTGGTGCCCAGGTGCTGGTCAGAGCCTGCGCCATTGACACGGGCGGCCACCACACCCAGCAGGTGTACGCCTACGTTCGGGCGCACCACCACGCCAACGTCCTGGCCGTCAAGGGCAGCAGCGCTAGGGGCAAGGCCATACTCAGCAAGCCCAGCGACATCGACGTCACCTGGCGCGGCCAGAAAATCCCGCGAGGCGTCAAGCTCTGGCTGGTGGGCACCGACATTGCCAAGGGCGTGATCTACGGGCGCCTGCGCCAGGCACAACCCGGCCCCGGCTTCATCCACCTGCCACGCGCCCTGGCCAGCACAGACGAATTCGAGCAGATGACCGCCGAGCGCCTCGTCACCAAGTACATCAAGGGCCACGCTCGCATGGAATGGGTCAAGCCCAATGGCCGGCGCAACGAGGCGCTGGACTGCGCCGTCTACGCCTACGCCGCCGCCATCTGGGTGGGCATTGAGCGATGGACCGAGGTGCAGTGGGCCCGCATCGAAGACGTCATTGCTCCCAGCACGCGTGATCTTTTCTCGGCAGTCAAGGCCGACGATCCTGCGCTCAAAACTCAAACCGCATCTCAGGAAGTCGTGTCACCTGTGGCAAAAGCGGTGCGGGATACCAAAACCCTGACACATAACACTTTCAGGAGATCCTGGTGACTATCGAAAAAGTCAAAAGCCGTTCGGCTGCGCGTGCTCAAGTGTTCGTGGGCCAGTCCGAAGCAAGACCAGACCGCGAAGACATCATCACCCAGATTCTGGAAATGGTGCAGCGCGAGTGCGGCCCCATCCCCGAGCTGAACGATAAGCTGCCGGAAATTGAGCAGATGGCCCGGCGCATGTTCGGCGGGGCCAAGCACTACGCCGCCACATACCGAGACCGCCAGGCCCTGGTGGCAATGATCCGCCACGAGTACAACGGCCGCAACGTCCAGCAGCTGGCCGTCAGGTATGGCGTATCGAGGGCCACGGTTTACCGATTGGTAAAAACTTAAACCGTCTCAAGTTGGCCTAGTTTTGAGACGTTGACGCAGGTAATTTACCCACATGAAGCCTGGTAAATACAAACTGACGGTTTATCAGGGTGCCACCCTCTCGCTGCCACTCACCTGGCGGCTAAGCGGTGGTGCCGTGACCGACCTCGTGGGCTGCACGGCCCGTATGCAGGTGCGCCCCACGGTGGAATCTGAGGACGTATTGCTTTCTCTGACCACCGAAAACGGCGGCATTTTGCTGGCTGCCACGGCCCCTAACCTAGTGCTCCAGATGAGCGCGGCGCAGACCGCTGCGCTTACCTGGCGCACAGGCGTCTACGACCTGGAGGTCGCATTTCCCAGCGGAGTGGTGCGCCGCCTGCTCGAAGGCGGTGCGGTTGTTTCACCGGAGGTGACCCGTGACTGATGTGGTCCATCTGCCAAGCCTTGAGGTGGTGGTGACGCCCGATGGCATTGAGGTTGTCGAGGTGGCGGTACAGCAGGGCCCGCCTGGCGTAGGCCCACAAGGGCCACAAGGCA
>DBAZ01000084.1 GCA_002291945.1 Tepidimonas sp. UBA997 | reverse complement strand
ACGCGCCTGGCAACTTCAGGCGTTTTGAATCAGATAGCACCGCCCAACCCACGGACGCGATGCCGATGTCTAGTCCGAAAACAAACCCTGACGATACTCCACCAACAAATGACGCGGGATTTAACATGAACTTGTCCTCCTGCTAGAATGTTAACTGTGTTGCAATCCGGGGTGAGAGCCGTTGCTGCAATAAGGATGGGTTGCAAAACCCAGTCCGAACCCAAGGCCTGACGGGGCGACCGCAAGTCGCTTCGCCAGGCCTTACCTATTTCTATCATATTTTCTTCGACTCAGGTCATCAAGCCCATACACGCCGCTGCTGTTTCATGCCGCTGCCCGTCATCGAATTCCCCGCATCTCTGCCAGTCTCGGGCAAGCGCCACGAGATTGAAGCCGCTCTGGGTGCGCATCAGGTCATCATCGTGTGTGGCGAAACCGGCTCGGGCAAGACGACCCAGTTGCCCAAGATCGCGCTGGCCATGGGGCGTGGGCGCATGCATGCCCAGCCGGGCGAGCGTGGCCAACTGATTGGGCACACCCAGCCGCGCCGCATCGCCGCCAGTTCCGTGGCCAGCCGTATTGCCCAGGAGTTGCAGACGCCGCTGGGCGAGGTGGTGGGCTACAAGGTGCGTTTTCACGACCGATTGAGCCCCAGCGCGTCGGTCAAGCTGATGACCGACGGCATACTGCTGGCCGAGACGCAGACCGACCCGCTGCTCAAGGCCTACGACACGCTGATCATCGACGAGGCGCACGAGCGCAGCCTGAACATTGATTTTCTGCTGGGCTACCTCAAGCAGATCTTGCCGCGCCGACCGGATTTGAAGGTGATCGTCACGTCGGCCACCATTGACGCCGACCGTTTTGCGCAACACTTTGCTTGCCGCAAGGGGCCAGCGCCGGTGCTTGTGGTGTCGGGCCGGACTTACCCGGTGGAGGTGCGTTACCGCCCTTTCGAGGAAAGCCGTGAGTTTGACCTCAACGATGCCATTGCCGACGGGGTGGACGAACTGTGGCGGGGTGGGGGCCGTCCGGTGCCGGGCCGCCCCAAGCCGGACGGCACCCCCGCGGGGGGCAGCGGCGACGCGCAGCGCACCGCATGGGGGCCGAATGCCGGTGGCGACATTCTGGTGTTCCTGCCCGGCGAGCGTGAAATCCGTGAAGCGGCGGAGCACCTGCGCCGACACCTCAGCCACCAGCCGGTGCTGCGCAATACCGAAGTGCTGCCGCTGTTTGCGCGGCTCAGTCAGGCCGAGCAGGATCGCATTTTTCACCCCGGGCGTGAGCGGCGCATCGTGCTGGCCACCAACGTCGCCGAAACCTCGCTCACCGTTGCTGGCATACGCTACGTGATCGACGCGGGCACGGCGCGTGTGAAGCGCTACAGCCTGCGCAGCAAGGTCGAGCAGTTGCTGGTGGAGCCCATCAGCCAAGCGGCGGCCAACCAGCGCGCCGGGCGTTGTGGCCGCGTGGCCGACGGCATTTGCATTCGCCTGTACGACGAAACCGATTTCAGCGGGCGGCCCGCCTTCACCGACCCGGAAATCCTGCGCTCTTCCTTGGCCGCCGTGATCCTGCGCATGAAGGCGCTGCATCTGGGGGCGGTGGAGGACTTCCCGTTTCTGCAAGCACCCAGCCGCCGCGCCATCACCGACGGCTACCAGTTGCTGCAGGAACTCGGTGCCATGGACGAGGCCAACGAACTCACCAAGCGGGGCACCGAACTGGCCAAACTGCCGCTGGACCCGCGTGTGGGCCGCATGATTCTGGAGGCCCGCGAGCGCCAGGCGCTCGACGAGGTGCTGATCATTGCCAGTGCCCTGAGCGTGCAGGACGTGCGCGAGCGCCCGCTGGAGGCGCAGGCCCAGGCCGATCAGGCGCACGCCAAGTTCGATGACGAAAAAAGCGAGTTCGTCAGTACGCTCAAGCTGTGGAAATGGCTGGAGACCGCACGCGGCGGCAAGTCCAAGGGCCTGACGCTGGCCACCCCCGCTGCCGCCCCGGCAGGGGGGCAGGCCCTGCCGAGCGGCCCGCAACCCGCGAGCCAACCCGTGGGCCAACCCGTGGGTCTGCCACATGCCGAGCACAAACTGTCCAACCGCCAGTACGAGGCGCTGCTGCGGCAGAACTTCATCAGCGTGCGCCGGGTGCGCGAATGGCGCGACATCCACAGCCAGTTGCACACGGTGGTGGCCGAGCACGGCTGGAAGCTCAACACCTTGCCCGCCAGTGACGAGCAGTTGCATCTGTCCATGCTGGCCGGGTTGCTGGGCAACATCGGCTGCAAGCACGACACGGAAGATGTTTATCTGGGGGCACGCGGCATCAGGTTCCACCGGCACCCGGGCGCACATCTGAGCAAGCGGCCCGGGCGCTGGATCGTGTGCGCCGAACTGGTGGAGACGGCGCGACTGTTTGGCCGTGGCATGGCCACCATCGAGCCGCGGTGGCTGGAAATGGTGGGCGGTCATCTGCTGAAAAAACAGATGCTGGACCCGCACTGGGAGAAGAAAGCCGCCGAGGTGGTGGCCTACGAACGCGCCACGCTCTATGGTCTGGTGGTCTATAGCCAGCGCCGGGTGCATTACGGACGGGTGGACCCGGCGGGGGCCCGTGAGCGCTTCATCCGCGAAGCCTTGGTTGGCTCGCTGCACGAAGACACCTGGCCCGCCGAGTGGCTGGGCCGCTTGCCGTTTCTGGCGGCGAACCGCAAGCTCATCGAGCAGGTGCAAGAGCTGGAGCACAAGTCGCGCCGCCAGGACGTGCTGGTGGATGATGAACTCATCGTCGCTTTTTACGACGCCCAGTTGCCCGAGGCGGTGAGCAGCGGGCACGAGCTGGAGCGCTGGTGGCGCGAGGCGTCCCGGGCGCAGCCCAAGTTGCTGCACCTCACCCGCGACGAGCTGATGCGCCACGAGGCGGCGGGGGTGACTGGCAACGCTTTTCCCAAAACCGTGAAGCTGGGCGGGGTGGACTGCAGCGCCAGCTACCTGCACCAACCGGGCGACTCGAAGGACGGACTGACCGTGACCGTGCCCCTGTTCGTGCTCAACCAGGTGAGCGAGGAGCGCAGCGAATGGCTGGTGCCGGGCATGCTGAAGGGCAAGATTCAGGCCCTGCTCAAGAGCCTGCCGCAGAAGCCGCGGGCCCGGCTGGTGCCCTTGCCCGAGAGCGCCGAGCGGCTCGCCGCCCAGTTGGGCGGGCCGGATCGTTACGCCCACGGGAGCCTGACCGACGCCCTGTTGCAGGAAGTGCGGCAATGTACCGGGCTGGATGTGAAGCGCACCGACTTCAAGCTCGACATGCTGCAGCCCCATCATTTCATGAACCTGCGGGTGGTCGATGAGCACGGGCGGCAGTTGGGCCAGAGTCGGCAACTCGCCGCCCTGAAGGCGCAATGGGGGGCCAAAGCACGGGGGGCGTTTCAGGCGCTGGCGCAGCTCAAGCTAGGCGGCGGGGTAGGCGGCGGGGCAGACCGGCACTTGGCCGTGGCGGCCCCCACTGCCGCCTCCAGCGCCACGTCCACGTCCACGGCCACGTCCACGGCCACGCCGCCTACAGTGGGGTCGGCCCCGACGGCTGCCCGCGCCCCAAGTGCCCCAAGTGCCCACGGGCCCGCAAAGCCTCGCCCCCAGTTGCCCGCCGATGGTGCCCAGCGCTACACCCAATGGGCTTTTGGGGACTGGCCCGACATCATGGAAATCCGCCAAGGTGGGCAGACGCTGCTGGGTTTCCCGGCCCTGATCGACGGCCGCGATGCCGTCACCGTGGAGGTATTCGACGAGCCCGAAGTGGCCGCCCGCAAGCACCACGCCGGGTTGCGCCGCCTGTTTGCCCTGCAGCTTCGCGACGCGCTCAAATACCTCGAAAAAAACATTCCGGATCTGCAGCAAATGGCCGTGGCCTACATGGCGCTGGGTACGCTGGAGGAACTGCGCGAGCAGATCATTGCCGTGGCCATGAACCGGGCGTTCATGCGCGAGCCACTGCCCGCCAGTGCAGCCGATTTCAAACTTCGACTCGATGAGGGCCGCAGCCGCCTGACGCTGATCTGCCACGAAGTGGCGCGTTTGTGCGCCACGGTGCTGATCGAATACAGTGCCGTGCAGCGCAAGCTCAAGGACACCAAGGGTGCCCCCGAGGCGGTGGCCGATGCAAGCCAGCAACTGCAACGCCTCATGGGCCAGCGCTTTCTGCTCGAAACCCCTTGGGCCTGCTTGCAACATGTGCCGCGCTACCTCAAAGCCATCGTCATGCGGCTCGACAAATGCCGCACCGACCCGGCTCGCGATGCCGCCCGCATGGCCGATGCCAAGCAGCAAGAGCAACGCTACTGGCGGCTGGTGGCCGAGCGCAAGGGCGTGACCGACGAGCGCATGAACGAGTTGCGCTGGCTGCTCGAAGAATGGCGCGTCAGCCTGTTTGCGCAGGAGTTGCGCACCCCGCAGCCGGTCAGCCTGAAACGGCTCGACAAGGTCTGGGCCCAACTGGCCCAGTGATCCAAGTGAGCCTGGCCAGCCCGGCCAGCCGACTTACAGCCGCGCCAGCCGGTGCAACGCGGCCTTCAGTGTGGCGTCCTGCTTGGCATAGCAAAAGCGGATCACTTTCTGGTCGAAGCCGTTGCCGTAGAAGGCCGACAGCGGAATTGCGGCCACGCCCACTTCGCGCGTGAGCCACTGGCAGAATTCGCCTTCGGGCAGGTCTTTTTCCGGCACCGCCAAGCCCGCAATATCCACGCACTGGAAGTAAGTCCCTTCGCTGGGCAGCAGGCGCAAGCGGGTCTGGGCCAGCCCCTGACGAAACAAGTCGCGCTTGGCCGCGTAGAAGGCCGACAGCTCCAGGTAAGGAGCCGGGTCGGCCATGTAGGCGGCCAGACCGTGCTGCATGGGCGTGTTCACGGTGAACACGTTGAACTGGTGTACCTTGCGGAATTCGGCCATCAGCGCTGCCGGTGCCACCACATAACCCACCTTCCAGCCCGTCACGTGGTAGGTTTTGCCAAAGCTGCTGACGATGAAGGCCCGCGCCGCCAGCCCGGCGTAACGGGCCGCGCTTTCGTGCGCTTGGCCGTCATAGACCATGTGCTCGTACACCTCGTCGCTGATCAAGAGCACCTCGGTGGGGGCCAGCAGCTCCTGCAGGCGCAGCATGTCGTGGCGCGTCCAGACCCGACCGCTGGGGTTGTGCGGGCTGTTGATCACGATGGCGCGTGTGCGGGGGGTGAGGGCAGCGGCAATCTGGTCGAAGTCGGGCCGGAAGTTGCCGGGGGCCAGCGGCACCCGCACCACCACGCCACCGGCCAGCTCGATGTTGGGCACATAGCTGTCGTAGCAGGGTTCCAGCACGATCACCTCGTCGCCGGGGTGAACCACGGCCAGCACGGCGGTGAGGATGGCTTGGGTGGCACCAGCCGTCACGGTGACTTCGGCCTGGGCGTCGTAGGATTGGCCATACAGCGCTTGCACCTTGGCGGCAATCGCCTGACGCAGGGCAGGAATGCCCGGCATGGGCGGGTACTGGTTGTGGCCGGCGCACATGGCGCGGTTCACGGCATCGAGCAGCCGCGGGTCGCAGTCAAAGTCGGGGAAGCCCTGGCCCAGGTTGACCGCCCCGCACTCGGCGGCCAAGGCCGACATGACGGTGAAGATGGTGGTGCCGACGTGGGGCAGGCGACTTTGCACGACCGGCGTGCGTGGCTCAATGGCAGCAATCGGGGTGTTCATGGTGGAGGTGACTGGCTTAGAGGTCGTAGTCGTGGCCCTGGCCCTGCATGGCTTTCATGATCAGGTCGCGCGAGAGCCGATCACCCAGCAGTTCGGCAAAACGCAGCACGAACAGGCGCAGGTAAGCCCCACGCTTGAAAGCCACCCGAGCCACGTTCTGGCCGAACAGATGCCCGGCCGTTCGGGCCAGCAGATCGGGGTTGCGTTCCTCGCCCTGCATGGCCATTTCGGCCACGATGCCCACCCCCATGCCCAGCTTCACGTAGGTCTTGATCACGTCCGAGTCGATCGCTTCGAGCACGATGTGGGGCTTGAGCTGGCGCAGACCAAAAGCCTGGTCGATGCGGCTGCGGCCGGTGAACGAGGGGTGGTAGGTGATCAGCGGCACCTGGGCCAGGTCTTCCAGGCTGATGCGTTCCTTGTCCAGCAGCGGGTGGGCAAAGGGCAGCACCAGCACGTGCTGCCAGTTGTAGCAGGGCAGGGTGATCAAGTCCTCGTATTGCGACAGCGACTCGGTGGCCATGCCGATGTCGGCCACGTCTTCCATCAGCATTTGTGCGACCTGTGCCGGGGAGCCCTGGTGCAGGCTGATGGCCACCTTGGGGTAGATCTGGCGCAGTTTGGCCACCGGGCCAGGCAAGACGTAACGCGCCTGGGTGTGGGTGGTGGCTATGCTCAGGGTGCCGCTGTCCTGGGCCGAGAACTGTTCGCCGATGCGCTTGAGGTTGTTGACCTCGCGCATGATGATCTCGATGCTTTTGAGCACGTGCTGGCCCGGCTCGGTGACGCGCTTGATGCGCTTGCCGTGGCGGGTGAAGATGTCCACCCCGAGTTCTTCCTCCAGCTCGATGATGGCTTTCGAAACGCCGGGCTGGGAGGTGTGCAGGGCTTTGGCGGCTTCGGTCAGGTTCAGGTTGCGGCGCACCGCTTCCTGAACGAATCGGAACTGGTGCAGGTTCATGGCTGGGGTGCTTCCAGCGCCATGTCGGCCAGCACCTGCAGCAGTTTCGGGTTTTCGCCTGCGGTGGGCAGCAGGCGAAAGGCCACAGCCGGGTGGCGCTGTTGCAAGGCATGCATCTGTTGCGGCAAGTCTTCGCGGGCATGTTTGCCCATGCCAAAGAACAGCGGCAACACGCGCACCTCACGCGCCCCGGCAGCCACCAGTTCGGCGGCGGCTTCGGGCAGCGTGGGCGCGCACAATTCTAGGTAGGCGCAGCGCACGGCTACCCCGCAAGGGCGTTGCGCAATCGCTTGCGCCAGCGCCTCGACTGGCAAGCGCCACAGCGGGTCGCGTGACCCGTGGGCAAACACAATCACGGCGTGCATGCAGTGTCCTATCGTCGTAAAACCAGCCAGCCAAAAGCCCCCAGCGAGGCCAGCGAATAAATCATCGAAGGGGCCGCAGCAGCAACCCAAGGCTCCCAAGCCCGCAGATTGCCAATGTAGCCAAACACGTTGTTGAGCAAGAAAAAGCTGATGCCGATCATGACGCCGGCAAACACATAAGCGGCCAGCCCCTTGCTGCGGAAGTGCAGATAGGCAAACGGCAAGGCCAGCACCACCATCACCAAGCAACTCAGGGGGTAGAACACCTTGCGCCAAAATTCGATTGCATAGCGCTGGGCCGACTGGTTGTTGGCTTCCAGGTGGCGGATGTAGGTGAACAGATCGATGGTGCGCATGCGGTCCGGGCGCAGCAGGGCCACCGCGATCATGTCGGTGGTGATGCTGTTGCGCCACTCAAACTGCTCCAGGTGCTCGAGCTGGGGCTGCAATGAACCGTTGGCCGCCAGAAAACTGCGTTGCTCGACCCGCTGCAACACCCAGACGCCGCGTGCGTTGTCAACTGCTGCCGATTCGGCAATCAGCGTCTGGCGTATGCGCCCAACGTCGTCGAATTCAAAAATACGCACGCCTTGCAGTCGGCCCTCTGCGTCCACCGCACGGATATTGACGGAACTTTGCGAACGCTGCCCGCGCTCTTTGAGCCAGGCACCGGTCTGCCCGATGCTGATCTGGCCGCGGTAGGCGGCTTTGAGCAGTTGCCCCTGCCGGTCGGCCCACGGGGCGATGTAGTCGCCCACCAGCACGGTCAGGCAGACAAAGCCCAGACCCATGAGCAGCAGGTTTTTCAGCGCCCTCCAAGGCCCCAGGCCACTGGTGCGCAGGATGGTGAATTCGGAGCTTTGCGCCAGCCTCACCAAACCATACACCGATCCGATCAATACCGCGATCGGGAGCAGTTCATACAGGCGGTTGGGCAGCAGCAGCGCCACATACAGCAAGGCTTGCGGCAGGCCATACACCAGATCCGGGTCGATCGGGGAGCGCTGGCCGATACTGGAGAGTTCGTCGAGCAGGTCAAAGAAGGCAAACAGGCTCATGAAGGCCAGCGTGACGAAGCCGATGGCGACCACCAGTTCGCCCAGCACGAGCTTGCGCAGGGTTTTCATGTCGCGCTCCCGCGCAAATGCGGGCGCATGATGGGCAACGTCCAGCCGTAATGCCGCTGCGCCAGCCACAGGCCGCTGAGGGCAAAAACGCCGCCGTGCAGGCCCAGCATCATGGGTACCCAGTTCACCAGCCCGCTGGCGATCCAGCTCTGGCTGATGTTGAGCAGGTTGGTATAGACCACGAAGGCAAACAGCACCAGCAGCAAGTGCCCACTCTTGCCGACTCGCGGGTTGCCCGCCGCCAGCGCAACCCCTAGCAGGGTCAGGTTCAGGGCTGCGAGCCCCACCCCGAGTCGCCAGGAGAGTTCGCCCAGATTGAACGCGGTCGGCTGGGCGATCAGATCATGGGTCGGTCGGGCTTTCAGGCTGACGGACAAAGCGGTGGGTGTCGCGCCAGGCGCGGGCGTTGCATCGTTTACGAGCCGAATGCCGTACAGCGCAAATTCGCTCACACGGATGCCGCCGTCCGGTTCAGGAAGCCCCAGTTCCAGATGCTGTCCTTGCTCCAGCAGCAGCAATCGTTGCTCGCCATCCGATTGCACCCGACCGGAACGCGCCGAGAGTATGCTTTCCTGGCCCTGGCGGTCGGTGCTGGAGATGAAAATATTGCGGCCTTCGGTACCGTTGGTGGTGTTTTTTTCAATGAAAAACACGCGCTGGCCACCGGCAGATTCCTGAAACTGGCCGGGCGTGACCCGTTCGATGTCGCCCCGGCGTTCAAACCGATCCCGCAAGGCGTCGGTCTGAGCACTGGCCCAGGGCCAGGCAAACAAAGCCAGCAAGGCAATCACGACCAGGATCGGCCAAGCAAAGCGAAAGATGGGGCCGAGGAAGCTGGCGATCCCGCGACCGCTGGTAAACCAGATCACCATTTCGCTGTCGCGGTACATGCGCGACAGGGTGGACACCACGGCAATGAACAAGGCCAGCGTCAGCACCATGGGCAGCCGCCCGATCACGGTGTAGCTCAGCACCATGAAGATTTCTTCCGGGTTCACGCTGCCGCGTTGGGCCAGCCCCAGCGTTCGAATGAGTAACATCGTGATCACGACGGTCAGCAACACCAGCAGCGAAGCGCTGAAACTGCGACCGAGTTCACGGCGTAGTGAGGAATGGAATAACATCTTCAGTCAACATCAATCAGACGATATTATGGACTTCGAGCTCAAATCCCTCACGCCCCATCAAGCTGCAGGCTTGGCCGCCGACGCTTTGGTTTTTCTGTGGCCTGACTCCATGGATCAGGCTCCTCCGACGCCGGGCGACGCACTGACGCTGTGGGCGCGGGGAGCGATTGCCGATCGTGACATTGACGCTGCGGTGGGGAGCGCGTTACTGGCGCACCGCTTGCCGAGTATCCAGCCCCGCAAGGTGGTCATGGTGCGTGCCGGTGTCGGTTCGGCTCAGGCTACGCGTCAGGCGGTGACGTCTGCGCTGGGGGCGCTCAAGCTCGACGGGGCGAAGAAGCTGTTGATTGTTGCCGGTGCAGCCAGTGCCGGTGCCGTGGCAGCAGTCGTGCAGGCAGTTGCGGAATCCACCTACCGTTACACCGCTACCAAGTCCAAGGCCAAGCCCCGTACCTTGCAGAAAGTCATCGTGGGGGTGGCCGATGCGGCTGCCGTGCGTTCGTCTTTCGCCCAATCGGTGGCTACCGTGACGGGTGTGGAGTGGGCCAAGGAGTGGGCCAATCGCCCCGGCAACCATGCCACCCCCACCCGCCTGGCCGAAGCCGCTCAGGCATTGACGCGCAAACCCCGCCTGTCTGTGGAGGTTCTGGGCCCCAAAGAGGTGGCGAAGCTGGGCATGGGCGCCTTCATGGCGGTGGCGCAGGGTTCGTCTGAGCCCTTGCGCTTCATCGTCCTGAAATACCAAGGGGCAGCCAAGTCGGTTGCGCCGGTGGTGCTGGTGGGCAAGGGCATCACTTTCGACACCGGGGGCATCTCCATCAAGCCGGCCCCCGAAATGGATGAAATGAAGTTCGACATGGGTGGTGCTGCCAGCGTGATCGGCACCTTTGCCGCCTTGGCCGAGTTGCAGCCCGACATCAACGTGATCGGCCTCGTACCCAGTTGCGAGAATATGCCCGACGGCAAAGCCGTCAAGCCCGGTGATGTGGTCACCAGCATGAGCGGACAGACGATCGAAATCCTCAACACCGACGCCGAAGGGCGGCTCATCCTGTGCGACACCCTGACCTATGCCGAGCGCTTCAAACCCCGCGCCGTGATAGACGTGGCCACCCTGACGGGTGCCTGCGTGATTGCCCTGGGGGCCGTGCGTGCAGGCCTGTTTGCCACCGATGACGATCTGGCGCAGGCCCTGAGCGAAGCGGGGGATGTGGCGCTGGACCCCTGCTGGCGCATGCCGCTGGACGAGGAATACGCCGAAGGGCTGAAGTCCAACTTTGCCGACATGGCCAACGTGGCGGGCCGTCAGGCGGGTTCTGTGACCGCGGCCAAGTTCCTGCAAAAATTTGTGAATGAACTGCCCTGGGCGCATCTGGACATCGCGGGTGTAGCCTGGAAGGGGGGTGCGGCCAAAGGAGCGACCGGTCGGCCGGTGCCCTTGCTCGTGCAATTCCTGGTCGACGAAGCCAATCGGCTCAAGAATGGCCGCCCGGCTCGCTCGAAAGGCCTCAAACGCTGATGACGCACGTTGCCTTTCATTTCAATGTGCCGGCGATTCCGGAGTACCTTTGCCGACTGTTGAAGAAGGCGACGACGGCGGGTCACCGCTCTTGGGTGCTGGTGCCCGCAGATCAACTGCAGGACATGAGCACGCGACTATGGACTTTTTCCCAGGCCGACTTCATCGGTCATGCGGTGGCGTCCACGGCAGCGGCTGGTTTGATGCGGCGCTCGGCGGTCGTGCTGGCTGATGCGGAACCGGGGCCAGACGACCCTGCTGGCTGGACGTTGTTGGTCAATACCCTGCCGCCTTTTCCTGGCAACCCGTCGGCGTACGATCGGGTTGTGGAGATGGTCTCGAATGACGCATCGAGCAAGGTGGCTGCGCGTCAGCGCTGGAAACGCTACCGGGAGGTCGGCTTTGACATCGAGCAGCACGATGTGTCCCAGTGGTCCCCGTCCTAAACAACAAGGCCCCATAGGGGGCCTTGTTGGTAGCGGCTTGGGATCCGGTCAGGATAGGTGCCCGCTGATCAGTTTGGTCATTTCGAACATAGAGACCTGAGGCTTTTTAAAGATTTCCTTCAGTTTGGCGTCCGCGTTGATCATGCGCTTGTTGGTGGCGTCCTGCAATTTGTTTTTCTTGATGTATTCCCAGACCTTTTTGGTCACCTCGGTGCGCGGCATGGGCTTGCTGCCAATCACGGCGGCCAGCGTGGCGCTAGGGGTCATGGGCTTCATGAATGCCGCATTAGGCACCCGCTTGGCCGGAGCCTCTTTGGCCGACGTAGCTTTAATGGGAGCAGACTTAGCGGGTGCAGACTTAGCGGGTGCAGCTTTAGCGGGAGCAGTTTTCTTCGCAGGAGCTTTTTTTGCAGTTGCCATGTGTTGAATCCTTATGTTGGTGAGTGCGTGCTGCAGGGGCCGACAAATGGATTTTCTGCAGACGTAATCATCCTAATCGGAAAGTGCGCCGTTTCATAGAGCGCCGGATGGTTTTTTCTGCCGATTCGGGATTTTCCCGACCCTGTGTGCCATGACTTGGGGGGCGTTTTGTTTTCGCGCGAGCCCAGTGCCGGGGTCAGGTGCTCAGGCCCTTGTACAGCATGAATGCCGCCAGGGCGTAAAGGATGAGCGCAAATACCCGCTTCAGCGTTTGGACGGGCAAGGCATGAGCCACCCGCACCCCGACGGGTGCCATGAGCACGCTGGTGATCGAGGTGGCGAGCAAAGCGGGCCCGAAAATATAGCCCCACGAGCCTGGTGGTAGCCCCTCGACCGATGAGCCCGCCAGTCCGTACCCCAAGGCGTTGGCCAGAGCAATCGGGAAACCCAGCGCCGCACTGGTCGCCACGGCCTGATGAATCATCACGTTGCACCAGGTCATGAAGGGTACGCTGACAAACCCACCCCCTGCACCGACCAGACCGGACAGAAAGCCAATGGCGCCTCCGGCCGCGAATTGGCCCGCTGTACCGGGCAACGTGCGGCTGGGGGTGGGCTTTCGGTCCAGAAGCATCTGAGTGGCTGAAAAGGCCACGAATCCCGCAAAGACGAACGCCAGCCACTGTCCGTTCAGCCAGGCAAACACCCCCAGACTGGCCAGCGCTGCACCCAGCACAATACCCGGGGTGAGTTGTCTGACGATGTCCCAGCGCACGGCTCCGCGCTTGTGGTGAGCCCGGAGACTGGACAACGACGTGAACACAATCGTGCTCATCGAAGTGGCAATCGCCATCTTGATCGACAGGCCGGGTTCCACCCCCTGCAACGTCAGGATGATCGTGATGAACGGCACCATGATCATCCCGCCTCCAATGCCCAGCAGGCCTGCCAGAAAACCGGTACCCATGCCCAACATCAGGAGTGGGGCGATCAAAGACCAATCAAGCATCAGGGAAGGGGGCGAGGGATAGGGGGTGTCTGCCGCGGTACCGGGCCGTCATCCTGAACGGAGGGGTTCAGGTGGGCGAGGGCAACGCAGCTTCGGGTTCATCTGACGCGAGATGATCGCACCCGCTGCGCAATGTACCAAGCCCGGGCTCTATGAGCATTGGTTCAAGGAAATATAAAGCCCGGCAAGCGGCAGACGAACACATTGTATGCCAATGCCGACGGGTCAGAACAACCGTCCGTCAGGGGCCAGGGCAACGTCGAGTCGGTGGAGCAGCGCTTGAAGCTGGGTTTCCTGGTCGGGGTCGACGGCGGCGGTTTCCGCGTCGCCCGTTTCCGCGTTCCCGAAGGAGGAGGTGCGAAAACCGCCATCCTTCTGGTAGAGCTCGAAGGCAATGTTGAGGGCGGCCAGCACGGCGATGCGGTCACGAGCCTTGACTTTGCCCGCGTCACGGATGCGGCACATGGCGGCATCGACCTTGGTCACCGCTTCACGCAGCGCTTCCTCACCGTCCTTCGGACAAGCCAGCATGTAGGTCTGGCTCATGATCTGGACTTCGACTTGTTTGATGCCGGGCTTGCTCATGCCTTGGGCTCTTCCTGGTCTTGCGGTAGTCGGGCCAGCAGCGCATCGACGCGCAGGCGGGCGGCGGCGCATTGCTGGCGCAGGTGGTCACGTTCCAGCCGCAAAGCAGTGGCTTGCGCTTCCAGCAACTGGTTGACGCGCTGGAGTTCGTCGTGACGCAGCAGCAGTCGATCCACGCGCTCGGCAATCTGGTCGATGTAGGTCTGAAATGGCATTGGCAGCCATTGTAGGGCCAGACGGAACGCTGTGGCTCCATCGTGTTCTCGCTGGTGCCGTTGGTGGTGCCATCGAAGCTGCCATCGAAGTGCCGTTAGAATGCGCCTGTTGGTGCTCGTTGTTTCATTCTGAAACAGCGGTTAAACGGGAAACTGGAAGTGTGCGGTTGCTGCCAACCGCAGGCCAACCAGTGCTGCCCCCGCAACGGTAAGTGGACGGATTGCTACAACTGCAATCCCGCTTTTGCCCCCGCCACTGGATGCTCGCCCTCGGGCGCGTCTGGGAAGGCGCAGAGGTTGTTTCCACCAGCCCGGATACCGGCCAACACGGTGGCTTTGTGCGCAAGCGCAGAGTCTTAAGGCCCATGCACTGTCGGGGAAGGCGGTGAGGGCGATACATCTGTGTTTTTTTATCATGCGTAATTCGACAAATCGCGCCCGTTTGGCGGGCGTACCTGTGGCCGTGTTGGCAGTGCTCGGCGCACTCAGCGCCAGTGCTCATGCGCAACCCGATACCTTGGAGGCGGTGGTGGTGACTGCCACGCGCACGCCTGTGGCACAAGCCGATGTGATTGGTGATGTGAAAGTCATCGAGCGCGAAATCCTGGACCAGTCTGCCGGACTGACCCTGAGCGAAATCCTGCGTCAGCATGGCGGGGTGCAGGTGGCCAGCAACGGGGGCTTGGGCAAGAGTGCTTCGGTTTTCATTCGGGGGACCGAAGCGCGGCACGTCCTGCTGCTGATCGATGGTGTGCGCTACGGTTCGGCCACCTTGGGCACCCCCAATTGGGACAACCTGCCTCTTTCGGCAATCGACCGCATCGAGGTTCTTCGTGGGCCAGCCGCATCGCTGTACGGCAGCGACGCCGTGGGCGGCGTGGTGCAGATTTTTACCCGACGGGGTGCAGAGGGTGTGCTTGCGCCCTATGCCGGCTTGACGCTGGGTTCTTATGGCAGGCGCGAGGTGTCGGCCGGCTTGACGGGCGGTGAGCGTGACTTCAGCTACGCGCTCGGCGTCGGCCATGTGCAAGAGACCGGCTTTTCGGCCACCAATTCCCAAGCGCAGTTTGGTAACTTCAATCCGGATCGCGATGGGTTTGAGCAGCAATCCATGAACGCCCAGGTGAACTGGCAGGCGACTCCCGCCGTCGAACTGGGGGCCAATGTCGTGGTTTCCAGCGCTGACAACCAGTTTGACAGCAGTCTGAACAATTCGGCGCATTTTGATGTGCGCGGTCTGACAACCACGCGCACGCTGGGTTTGAATGCTGCAAAAACATGGGCTACGGGGGGTGTGACCCGTCTGCAGTATGGCAGTGCAGACGACCTGACCCGCAATCTGTACCTGACGTCTGACACGCGGTTTGATACGCAGCGCCAGCAGTGGACGCTGCAGCATGAACAAGCAACGCCGATCGGCAATGTGCTGGTGGGGTGGGATCGAGTGACCGAGGAGGTGTCGAGTACCACTGCCTATGCGGTGACACGGCGAGCCACAGAAGGTCTATTCCTGGGTTTGCAGGGCCGTCATGGCCCGCATCGCTGGCAGGCCAATGGTCGATTCGATGAAAATTCGCAATTCGGCTCAGCGAGTACCGGTTCGGTGGGCTACAGCTTTGCCCTCAACCCCGCATGGTCGGCTTTTGCTTTGGTGGGAACCAGTTTCAAGGCACCGACTTTCAATCAACTGTACTTCCCGGGGTTTGGCAATGCCACCACCCAGCCGGAAGAGGGTGAAAGCCAGGAAGTGGGGGTCGATTTTGCAAGGGCAAACAGCCGCTTGCGCCTGACCTATTTCGAGCAGAGCATACGCGGCTTCATCACCACCTCGCCTACCGTGGCCAACATACCCAGGGTGCAGATCAACGGCTGGAGTCTGGACGGGCAGGTGGCGGTGGATGCTTGGCGATTCACCGGGCAACTCGAGCTTCTGGATGCCCGCACTCAAACGGCGGGTGCGAATTTCAACCGCAAGCTCCCTCGCAGAGCCGATCAACAACTGTCGTTGAGCGTAGAAAAGGCGCTTGCACAATGGTGGCTGGGTGCTCACGCCTTGCTGGTTTCGGAGCGCTTTGACGACCTGGCCAACACCCGTCGTTTGCCAGGCTATGGGACCTTGAGCCTGTCTGCGGAACGCCCGCTGGGCAACGACTGGCGACTCAGTGTCCGTTTGAACAACGTGGGCAACAAAACCTATGAAACAGCTTGGGGCTTCAACCAGCCGGGGCGCTCCATTTACACCACGCTGGACTGGCGGCCACGGCGTTGACGCCCTATGACTGATCGAGTTGCGTGCCCTTCGCTGCTGATTGCTGCACCGGCCTCGGGTCAGGGGAAAACCACCGTCACAGCGGCACTTGCGCGGCTGCTTACCCGGCGCGGCTGGCGGGTGGCCGTATTCAAGTGCGGCCCCGACTTTCTGGACCCGCACTGGCTCTCGCTGGCTTGCAATAGACCGGTGGACAACCTGGACTTATGGATCAATGGCGAGCTCGACGTCCGGGCTCGGTTATGCCGGGCGGCGCTGACGCATGATGTCATCCTGATCGAAGGGGTGATGGGGCTGTTCGATGGTGAGCCGAGTGCGGCCGATCTGGCGCAACAGTTGGGCATTCCGGTACTGGCGGTGCTGGATGCTTCAGCCATGGCCGCGACCTTGGGTGCAGTGGTGCACGGTTTGCGGCATTACCGCTCAGGACTGCCTTGGGCTGGGGTGCTGGCCAACCGGGTGGCCAGCGCGGGGCATGCCCATATGTTGCAGGTTTCGGTCCGCACAGATGATATGGGTGTCGAGTCGGGCGACGTGGATGTGGGCTGGCTGGGTGCCCTGCGGCGGGATGCCGCATGGGCCTTGCCCGAACGCCATCTGGGCCTCACTGTAGCGGCAGAACTGCCCGATGCCACGGCCCGGCTGGACGCCGTGGCTGATGCCATGGCCGACACCCCGCTAGGTAGGCTGGATCTGGTCGGCTGGCAGCGCTGGGCCGTGCTTTTTGAGCGCAAGACTGGTGAGCAACCCGTGGCAAAGAAGTGGCTGACGGGTCGCACCGTTGCGGTAGCCAAAGACGCGGCCTTCTCCTTCATTTACCCAGCTAACCTGACGATGCTGGAAGCGCTCGGTGCTAAGGTGGTGAACTTCTCGCCGCTGGCCGACGATGAGTTGCCGCCGTGCGATGCCGTGTGGTTGCCGGGTGGCTATCCGGAGCTGTATGCCGAACAATTATCGCGCCAACAACGCAGTCGACAGAGCCTCGTGGCCCATGTGACTGCGGGCAAGCCCGTGTGGGCAGAGTGCGGAGGCATGATGCCCCTGTTTGATGGGCTGACCTTGAATGACGGGCAGCGTTACGCCATGTGGGGACTGCTGCCGGGAGAGGTGACACTGCAGCCGCGCCCGGCGGCGCTGGGGCCTCAGCAGTGGGATACCCCACATGGCAGCCTGCGCGGGCACACTTTTCACTACTCCACGGTTGAAACCCTGGTACCGACTGCTGCACATACCCAGCCGGCACGGCGTTTGGGCCGACCCGAGGCGGTGTACCGATTCGGTGGCTTGAAGGCCAGCTATTTTCATGCGTGGTTTGCCTCATCTCCGGATGCCACGGCACACCTCTTTTTGCCGGAGGACGCATGACCCACCTAGGCCCCCAGCGCATCGTCTGCCTGACGGAAGAAACCACCGAGTGGCTTTACCTGCTGGGTCAGGAGGCGCGGATCGTGGGTATTAGCGGGTACACCGTCCGGCCGCGGCGGGCCCGGGATGAAAAGCCCAAGATCAGTGCCTTTCTCACGGCCAAGCTGGACAAGATTTTGGCACTCCAGCCAGATTGCGTTTTTGGTTTCTCAGACCTGCAGGCCGACATCGCTGCGGCGCTCATCCGGGCGGGGGTACAGGTCACGGTGTTCAATCAGCGCAGTGTGGACGAGATTTTTTCCATGCTCTACCAGGTGTCGGCGATGGTGGATTGTGCGGAGGAGGGGCAGCGGCAGATCGAGCGCATGCAGCAGCATCTGACCCGCATCCGCCAGGCAGCTCAGGCGCTAGATGTGCAGGGTAAGCGCCGGCCTCGGGTGTTTTTTGAAGAATGGGACGATCCTCATATCAGCGCCATTCGTTGGGTTTCTGAGCTGGTGGGCATTGCCGGTGGGGTGGATGTGTTTCCGGAGCTCGCGTACCAACCCATGGGCCAGAATCGCATCATTGCAGAAGGGGCTGAGATCGCCCAGAGGCTGCCGGACATCATCATCGGCTCCTGGTGCGGAAAAAAATTTCGCCCGGAGAAAGTGGCCACACGCCCCGGCTGGTGGGCCGTTCCCGCGGTGCAGCATGGCCAACTGTTCGAGATCAAATCAGCCGACATTTTGCAGCCGGGTCCTGCCGCGTTGACCGACGGGGTCGATCAACTGCATCGCATCATTCAAGACTGGCGGTTTCATCATGGCTGAGTCACCTGCCATCGAGTTGATTCTGGGGGGGCAGAAATCCGGCAAATCGCGGCTGGCGGAAAGCCGCGCTCAAGCCTGGCTGGCCGCTGCGCCGCGCAGGCGTGCCGTGTGTCTGGCCACTGGCTTGGCCGCTGATGCCGAAATGCGCCAGCGGATCGGGCGGCATCAGCAAGACCGGGTGGCTCGGGTGCCGGGCCTCACGACCCACGAGGAGCCGCGGGAATTGGCCCAAGCATTGCAGCAACTGAGTCGGCCCGACACGCTGGTGCTGGTGGATTGCCTCGCGACTTGGTTGACCCAGGCCATGTTGCCGCCACCCGAGCTGGAGCCGATCGCCGACATCGCCTCGGCACGCCAGCAGTTGTGCTATGCCCTGGCGGACTTGCCGGGGCCGGTGGTGTTGGTGGGCCATGAAATCGGCTGGGGGGTGATTCCGCTGGGGGCCGACGTCCGGCGCTTCGTCGATGAACTGGGTTTGCTGAATCAGGCGCTGGCCCGGCTCGCAAACCGCGTCACGCTGGTGGCCGCCGGCTGCCCGCTGACGCTGAAGGGGGCGCTCTGATGCGGCGGCGGCTCAACTCCCAACAGGCTTGCAAGGTCGGGTGGATGGCGCTGTGGGTGTGGGCCTGGACTTGGTCCTGGGCCTGGGCGGGTCAAGGGCAGCCGATCCAGGTGCTGGACGACCGGGGGCGAACCGTGGTGCTGGCCGCGCCGCCGCAGCGCGTGGTCTCGATCCTGCCGTCTCTGACCGAGACGGTTTGCGCCTTGCAGCAGTGCCACCGCCTGGTGGGGGTGGATCGTTTTTCCAACTGGCCGGCTGCGGTCGAGGCGCTGCCTCGTGTGGGTGGCGGCATCGACCCGAATATCGAAGCCATCGTGGCCTTGCGGCCCGATGTGGTGCTGGTGGCAACTTCCAGCCGCGGCAGCGAACGGCTGGAGTCGCTGGGCGTGCGGGTGGTAGCGCTGGAGCCGCAAACCCATGCCGATGTGCAGCGAGTGATGCACACCGTGGCCCAGGTGTTGGGCCTGCCCCCAGAGCAGGCCCGACGCCTTTGGCAGCAAGTTGAATCCGGTGTCGAGCAGGCGGCGCGATCCTTGCCGGCCACGGTGGGCCGGACGCGGGTCTATTTCGAGGTCAATCGAGCGCCCTATGCCGCAGGTGCCGCTTCCTTCATCGGCGAGACGCTCACCCGGCTGGGTGCGCAAAACATCGTTCCTGCCGAGTTGGGGCCATTTCCCAAGCTGAATCCGGAATTCGTGGTGCGAGCCAACCCGGACGTGATCATGGTGGGGGATCGGCATTTTGCCGGCCTGACGGAGCGCCCGGGCTGGTCGCGCATAGCGGCGGTGCGCCGCCGCCAGCTTTGCGTCTTCAGCGTCGAGGAGGCCAACGTCATCGTCCGCCCTGGCCCACGCATGGCCGAGGGGGCCCGCTTGATGGCGGACTGCCTGAACCGTCATCTGGCACCCTGAGCCATGCAGCGCACCACCTGGCTGGCTATCGGCTTGATCGGCTCTGCGGCCGTTCTGCTGCTGCTGGGCTTGGGTGTGGGCAGTTGGGGGCTGGAGCCGGTCTGGGTCATGCTGGCCGACCCGGTGGCAGCACAGATCGTCTGGGACATTCGTGCCCCTCGCACGCTCGGGGCGTGGGCGGCAGGGGCGCTGCTCGGGCTGGCCGGTGCCGTGGCGCAGGGTTTGTTTCGCAACCCCTTGGCCGATCCGTTTTTGCTGGGCAGCGCGTCGGGGGCCTCGCTGGCGGTGGCCCTCGTGCTGGCTGGGCTGGGTGTCTCGCCCTTTGCGGCGACTTGGGTGCTAGGCTTGGGTCTGACCGGGGCGGCTTTTGTCGGGGCGGTGGCAGCGGTTTTGCTCACGCTGACGCTGGCCCGTGGCGTGCAGCACACCTTGCGCTTGTTGCTGGCGGGCGTGGTGGTGGGCATGGTGCTGGGGGCGCTGACTTCCGTGGTCACGCTCATGGTGCCCGACGTGTTGCAGGCCATGCAGGCCTTCATGCTGGGTTCCACCGCTTTCGTGGGTTGGTCGGCTTGGTGGATCATGGCCGTGGTCGGGGCGCTGTGTCTGCTGGCTGCCGTTGCGCTATCGAAAGTGCTGGATGGCCTGAGCCTGGGCGAGCCTACGGCGCAAAGTCTGGGCCTGCCTCTGCTGCCTTTGAGGGTGGCGCTGGTGGCGGTGATTGCGCTGGCCACCGGCACGGCGGTGGCGCAGACCGGGTTGATCGCGTTCGTTGGGCTGGCTGCGCCCCACCTGGTGCGGGCCGTGGTCAAAACCACCTATGCGCGGCTGCTGGGTTTGTCCAGCCTGATGGGTGGCTTGCTGCTGCTGTCGGCCGATTTGCTGGCGCGTGGACTCATGGCGCCGCAGGAAATCCCGGTCGGGGTGCTCACGGCCATTCTGGGCGGGGGGTATTTGTTGTGGCTGATGCACAGGCGGTCCGCATGAACCCCCAGCCGCCAACGCTTGCATTGAACGCGGTGGATCTGTCGGTGTCGCTCGGGTCGGGCAGGCACCCCCATCCTGTGCTGGATGGGGTGGCGGTGGCGATTCAAGCCGGTCGCTGGACCAGCATCGTCGGGCCCAATGGAGCGGGCAAATCCACCTTGCTGCGAGCCTTGGCCGGGCTGCTGCCGCTGCAGGCTGGCCAAGTGCAGTTGCTGGGCAAAGCGCTGGCCGACTGGCCGAGCCGGGCGCGGGCGCAGACGCTGGCCTGGCTGGCCCAGGGCGGCGCTTCCGACATGGGGGCCGACGACCTGCTGGTGCGCGATGTGGTCATGCTGGGGCGTTTGCCGCACCAGGGCTGGCTCTCGCCGCCCAGCCCGGCAGACCTGGCTGCCGTCGAAGCCGCACTGCAGCAAACCCATGCTTGGCCGTGGCGCGACCGGCCATTCGGGGCCTTGTCTGGCGGCGAGCGGCAGCGCGTGCTGCTGGCCCGTCTGCTGGCGGTTCGGGCGCGGGTGCTATTGATGGATGAGCCGCTGGCGAATCTGGACCCGCCGCATCAGGCCGACTGGATAGCACTGGTGCGGCAACAGGTGGCCCAAGGCGGTACGGTGGTCAGCGTGCTGCATGAGATATCCACGGCTTTGCTGGCCGACGAGCTGGTTGTCATGCGCCAGGGGCGGGTGGTGTATGCCGGACCCAGCCACCGCCCCGAGGCACACGACGCGGTCGCCGCCGTGTTTGAGCACCGGCTGCGCATACACCCGCTGGGTGATCGCTGGGTGGCCTTGCCCCAATAAACCAGGAGACTTTGATGCAGACAGAGACCCCACCGACCGAGAAACGTTACGACAGGCCCGAAGGCGAGCGCCGTGGGCTGGTCATCGTGCACACCGGTGACGGAAAAGGCAAGAGCACCGCAGCATTTGGTCTGGCCTTGCGTGCTCAGGGGCGGACCCATGTGCATGGTAAGCAGGTGCGGATTTTTCAGTTCATGAAAGTGCCGACGGCTCGGTTTGGCGAGCATCGGCTGTTCGAGCAGATCGGCCTGCCCATCGAAGGGCTGGGCGATGGTTTCAGTTGGAAAAGCAAAGACCTCGACC
>DBAZ01000004.1 GCA_002291945.1 Tepidimonas sp. UBA997 | reverse complement strand
TCCTGCCAACAGGTGCCAGCGGCGCCAGCGTTTACCCCCTGTCCCCGATCAACTCAGGTGGGGGAGTTTGAGGTGGCCATCAGTGGGGGAGTTTGGGTGGCCGCCGGGACAGCAGCAGACATCCAGCCACAGAAGGTGGCTGCCAAAACCACAGTGTAGCAATCCGGGGTGAGAGTGGGAGCTACAACAGATGGCAGAAGCTGTACCCAACCCGTTCATGCCCCTAGGGATTGAGCACCGGATGAATCATGGACACAGCTTTACAGCTTCACAGGTTCAAGTGCTACACTGCATGCAAAGGTGATCGCCATGTCCAACCTGACCATTGCCGTGGATGGGGAGCTGATACGCAAGGCTCGGGTGCGTGCCATTCAGGAGGGCACCTCGGTCGGCGCCAAGCTGCGCGAATACCTCCAGCACTATGTGAATGGGGTGCCAGACTGGCAAGCCCGCCAGCGCGAGGACGCGACCGATGCCTTGCTGGCGGCCATCGAAGCCGCCCGCCTGCAAGCGCAACCCGACCCCTTGCCGCCCGCGCCACACGCTGCGCGACGAACTCTACAGCGATGACTTTGGTGGCCAAGCCCGCGAAGGGCCAGAAGGCCGAAAGGCCATTGATGCCGGTGTTTTTTGATACCAATGTGCTGGCCTATTGCACCGACCCCCGCGACAAACACAAGCAGGGGCTGGCCCAGCAACTGGTTCAACGGGCCTCATTGCATGGCGATGGAATCGTCAGTACACAGGTACTGATCGAGCTTTACCAAGTCCTTGGACACAAGCTCCGCGTGCCCGACGTTCAACGGCTGGCACTCATCAAAGCCTACACGGCCTGGCCTGTCATCGCCCATGACTTGGCGCTGATCACTGCCGCGATGGAAAAATCGGTGCGACACGAGATCAGCCTCTTCGACGCCATGGTGGTCGAGGCCGCCCTGCGCAGCGGTGCGACCACGCTTCACAGTGAAGACATGCCACACGGTCAGCGTTTTGGCGCGTTGACCCTCATCAACCCTTTCCTCTGAGCGTTCACTATGTCCACCGTCTTCAACTTCACCTTTGTGCCTTGGTTTCGCTCGGTCGCGCCTTACATCCACAAATTCCGCAATCAGACGTTTGTGGTCGGCATTCCCGGCGAAGCCATTGCTGCGGGCAAGTTGCCCAATCTGGCGCAAGACCTCGCCCTCATCCAGAGCATGGGAGTGCGTATCGTGCTGGTGCATGGCTTTCGGCCACAGGTGAACGAGCAACTGCGCGCCAAGGGGCACGAGGCGCAGTACCACAACGGCATTCGCATCACCGACGGCGTGGCGCTTGATTGCGCGCAGGAGGCCGCCGGGCAGCTCCGCTACGAGATTGAGGCTGCCTTCAGCCAAGGGCTGCCCAACACCCCGATGGCGGGTGCCACCGTGCGGGTCATCTCGGGGAATTTCCTGACTGCGCGGCCCATCGGCATTGTAGAAGGCATCGACTTCCAACACTCGGGCATGGTGCGCAAGGTCGATGTCGGCGGCATCATGCGCACGCTCGACATGGGGGCGCTGGTGCTGCTGTCGCCCTTCGGCTTCTCGCCTACCGGCGAGGCCTTCAACCTCGCGATGGAAGAAGTCGCCACCAGTGTGGCGATCGCCCTGCAGTCCGACAAGCTGCTGTTCCTGACGGAAGTGCCCGGCATCCGGACGCACCCGAACGATCCGGGCAGCGACGACAACCCCATCGACACCGAATTGCCGCTGGCCCAAGCGCAACGCATTCTGGCGGCTGCCCCGCCCAGCCACCTGCCGACCGACGTGGGCTTTTACTTGCAGCACTGCGTGAAGGCCTGCAAAGCGGGGGTGGAGCGCAGTCACATCATCCCGTTTGCGGTCGATGGCGCGTTGTTGCTGGAGGTGTATGTCCACGATGGCATCGGCACCATGGTGGTCGATGAAAAACTGGAAAGCCTGCGCGAAGCCTCGCCCGACGACGTGGGCGGCATTCTGCAACTGATCGAACCGTTCGAGAAAGACGGCACACTGGTCAAGCGCAGCCGCACCGAAATCGAACGCGACATTGCCAACTACACCATCATCGAGCACGATGGCGTGATCTTCGCCTGTGCGGCCCTGTACGCCTACCCGGAAGCCAAAACGGCTGAGATGGCCGCGCTCACCGTGTCACCACAGGCCCAAGGTCAGGGGGATGGGGAAAAAGTGCTCAAACGCATCGAGCAACGTGCACGCTTCATGGGGCTGGAGAGCATTTTCGTGCTTACCACCCGCACCATGCACTGGTTCCTGAAACGGGGGTTTGCTCCCGTGGATGCCGACTGGCTGCCCGAAGCGCGTAAACGCAAATACAACTGGGACCGCCGCAGCCGGGTGCTGGTCAAGAAGCTCAACTGAACCCGGCTCAAGCCACCTGACCCCACCTGACCCCGCCTGATCGACTCAGGCGGGAGGTGGAGACTGTTCAATCAGTTGCTGCCGGCAGGCTTGGCTGGTGCGCCAGTTGCAGGAGCGGCAGGGGCAGGGGCACCAGTTGCAGGAGCGGCAGGAGCGGCTTGCTCGGCTGCCGGGGCGGGAGCCGCCGGTGCTGCCTCAGGAGCCGGGGCTGGTGCCGGTGCAGGAGCCGGGGCCGGCGCAACAGGAGCCGGGGCGGGAGCTGGCGCTGCAGGAGCTGGTTCTTGCTTGCCACAGGCGGTAAGGACAAAAGCGGCCATCAGGGCGGCCAACAGAGCAGGTTTTTTCATGTCAATGGTCAATCAAAAGGTTAAGTAGAAGGGGGGCGTTTGACGCACCAAAAGTCTCTGTTGCGCACCAACGCAATGCACATGCTACCCCTAAATAGGCCTCGGGTTAACCCTTCGTCAGAAAAATGTAAACGATCCGACGATTGTTGCAAATTAGAAACACGGCGCTACAAACCCAGCACGGATGCCGGAAAGCCCACCGTGGCCAGTGGCCAGGCCGAATCCCATTCCTGCCGCCGCTGCGCCCTGACTGCCGGCTCACTGGTGGCGACGAATACACGGCGGGGCCGGTCCACCGCCACCAAGGCCCACGGTGGTGCCCAGACCGCCAGAGCGGGCTCTTCAGGAACTGCCTTGGACAGCACACGGGCCTCGACACAGTGATCGAATTGTCGGCGCCAGGTCAAAAAACGGGGGGCAAGCTGCATCAGCGGGCGAAAATCCCGTGCCATCATGGCCAGACGCCCGCCGCCCAAGCTCCAGCGCGTCAGGTCATCGACCACTTGCTGCTCACCCAGCGGCCAACTGCTGAAGTCGGTGTCGTACCAACACAACTGTGGCCACGATTGCTCAGCCGCTACGCGCACCAGTTGACGCAGCAGCGCTTCGAAGTCGCGTGGCCCGCTGATGCGGCCCTCGGGCAAGGCTTCACTCATGATCGGTCTCCTGCAGATGCAACCAACCCGACGCATGCCACTGCGCGAGCACGGCCTTCGCCGCCGGGCTGGCATGGGCCACGTGGCGGGCATCGAGGCAACGCTGATCGGCCAGCGCCCGCAACAACTGGGCGTCTTTGCCAGCGGCCCGCAAGGCCTCGCCGTTGATGAAAACGTACTGCTCATCGTAAAGCATACGGGTGCGCCGATCCAGCTTGACCGCGCCGCTGTGCCAGCCCTGCATCGGTTCGCCAAACCAGACCCGGGGCTTGGGTTCGGTCAGCACCTCCCCCAAGGCCAGCCGCAGGGCGGCCTCGTCGGCCAGCAGACGCCTGAGGCCCTCTTGGCCAAAGGCCAGCAAACCCGCTGGCAGCTCGGCCGGGTTGGGGGTGGCAGGCTGGGCCGGATCGCGGTAGCACAGCGCGTCTTCATGCTCCTCGGCCATGCGCATGGCCAGTTCGGCAGCCAGACCACCCCGCGCAGGCGTGCGAAAGCCGACCGAATACGTCATGCACTCGTCGTCCAGCGACACCCCGTCGTGGGCCCACTGCGGGGGCAGGTAAAGCATGTCGCCGGGATCCAGCACCCATTCTTCTTCGGGCTCGAAATGCTGCAGGATTTTCAGCGGCTTATCGGGCTGCAGGGTGAGGTCTTTTTGCCGACCGATGCGCCACTGGCGTCGCCCGGCTGCCTGCAGCAGGAAAACGTCGTAGCTGTCGTAGTGGGGGCCGACCCCGCCGCCGTTGCTGGCCCAGGAAATCATCAGGTCGTCGAGCCGGGCGTCAGGCACGAACCGGAAGCGGTTCATCAGGGCATGCACGCGGTCGTCGTGCAGATCCACCCCCTGAACCAGCACGGTCCAGCCGTTCTGCCTCAGCGGTGGCAGTTGGCGTCGCTGCAGCGGCCCCTGCTTGAGGCTCCAGTCGTCGGCGCTGTGGCGCTCGATCAGGCGCGATTCCACCGACTCGTCGGCGGCCAGTGCAAACAGCGCCTGGCGCGTCAGCAGCGGCTGGAAGCCGGGCAGGGCCTGACGGATCAGCAGCGGCTTTTTTTGCCAGTGTCTGCGCATGAACTGCTCGGGGCTGAGGCCACCCAGCAAAGGGGTGGGCTGCTTCGGTGGCACGGGAGGTTCACCGGCTGGGGCATGGGGTTGTGAAGTCATGGGACAATTGTGCCAATGAAAGTGACTCCTTCATGCGTCGTCGCACTGACCTGGACGCTCAAAGACACCCTAGGTACAACCCTAGACGAACTGCAAGACCCGATCGAATTCCTGGTCGGGGGTGCCGACCTGCTCGACCAAATCGAGCTGGCCTTGCAGGGCCACGTAGCCGGTGACGAGATGGAACTGCACCTGGAGCCGGAGCACGCCTTTGGCGACTACGACGAGCAGTTGCTGTTCCTGGAGCCGCGCAACGCCTTTCCGGCCGAACTCGAAGCTGGCATGGCCTTTGAAGGGCTGCCGGTGGGTTGTTCGCCCCATGCACCGCGCAAGCAACTGTTTTTCGTCAGTGAAATCTACCCCGAGCATGTGGTGATGGATGGCAATCACCCCTTGGCCGGAATCGCCCTGCGCATCGACCTGAACATTCACCACGTCCGCGAGGCGTCGGCAGAAGAAATCGGGCGTGGCACGCTGGGGGCGGGCTTTTTCAAGCTCGACCTGTAAGCGCACCCGCCACCGACGTTCGTGCCGGGTGCCTAGGCCGCCGAAAAATCCGGATCGGCTCGGCCCTTGGGTTGGGATCAACCCACCCCGGTGGAGCCATAGCCACCCACACCGCGCTGGCTGGGCTGCTCGAAGGCATCGACCCAGTTGAACTCGGCCTGCAGCACCGGCACCACCACCAGTTGCGCGATGCGCTCCATGGGCTCGATGGTGTAAGCCTGCGGGCTGCGGTTCCAGGCGCTGACCATGAGCTGGCCCTGATAGTCGCTGTCGATCAGGCCGACCAAGTTACCCAGCACGATGCCGTGTTTGTGGCCCAGCCCGGAGCGCGGCAGGATCAGCGCCGCATAGCCGGGGTCAGCCAAGTGGATGGCCAAGCCGGTGGGGACGAGTTGCCACGTATTGGGCTCTAGGGTGAGGGCCTGCTCCAGGCAGGCACGCAAGTCCAAGCCAGCACTGCCAGGCGTGGCATAGGCAGGCATGGCAGCACGCAAACGAGCGTCCAGAATACGGCAATCGATACGCATAAAGACTCGGGTTGGGGTCGTCGATCGGGCGCTGAAGCGGCGCAGCGGCACAGTGGCTTGTGCGCCCTGCTCTTGCGACCTACTTTTGCGACCTACTCTTGCGCCAGCGCCTTGATCATCTGGTCTCGCATCACGAACTTCTGTGCCTTGCCGGTCACGGTCATGGGAATTTCTGGCACGAAACGGACGTAACGCGGGATTTTGTAATGGGCAATCTGGTCGCGGCAGAAGTCGCGTATGGCCTGTTCGGTGCTTTGCTCACCTGGCTTGAGCACGATCCAGGCGCACACCTCCTCGCCAAAACGCTCGTCGGGCACCCCAAAAACCTGCACCTGCGCCACGGCCGGATGACGGAACAGGAATTCCTCGACTTCGCGCGGGTAGATGTTCTCGCCACCCCGGATCAGCATGTCCTTGACACGCCCGACGATGTTGCAAAAGCCTCCGGCATCGATCGAGGCCAGGTCGCCGGTGTGCATCCAGCCATCGACCACCGCTTCGGCCGTGCGCTCCGGCTCACCCCAGTAGCCCTGCATCACGCTGTAGCCACGGGTACACAGTTCGCCGGTCTGCCCGACAGGCACGGTAAGTCCTTGCGCATCGACTATCTTCACTTCCAGGTGCGGCATGACCCGGCCCACGGTGGACACCCGGCGCTCCACCGGGTCGTCGGTATTGCTCTGGAAGCTGACCGGGCTGGTTTCGGTCATGCCATAGGCAATGGTGACCTCGCGCAGGTTCATGGCCTGATGCACCCGCTTCATGACCTCGATCGGGCATGGGCTGCCGGCCATGATGCCGCCGCGCAGCGAAGACAGGTCGAACTCCGACAGGCGCGGATGATCGAGCTGGGCAATGAACATGGTGGGCACCCCATGCACATGGGTACAGCGCTCGTGGTGCAGCGCCAGCAGGGTCAACTCGGGGTCGAAGCCTTCACTGGGGAACACCATGGTGGCACCGGTCACGGTACAAGCCAGCGAGCTCATCACCATGCCGAAGCAGTGGTACAAAGGCACCGGGATGCACAGCGAGTCGCCCTCGCGCAGGCCCATGGTCAGGGCCACATAGCGGGCGTTGTTGACGATGTTGTGGTGCGTCAGGGTGGCACCTTTGGGCGAGCCGGTGGTACCACTGGTGAACTGGATGTTGATCGGATCGTGACACGACAGCGACGCTGCAATCGTGCGCACCCGTGCCAACTCAGCCGGTTCGGGCGCAGCAGCCATCAGGTCGTCGAAGCGGAACATGCCCGCTGTGCTGCCCGCACCCATCCGGATCACGGTGCGCAAATGAGGCAGACGCGCCGCCTGCAAGCAACCCGGCGCACAACTCGCCAGTTCGGGTGCCAGCGCCTGCACCATACCGAGGTAGTTGCTGGACTTGAATGAAGCCGCCGAAATCAGGCCCTTGCAAGCGACCTTGTTGAGCGCGTACTCGAGTTCAGCCAGCCGGTAGGCCGGGTTCACATTCACCAAGATGACGCCCAGCCGTGCGGTGGCGTACTGGGCAAGTATCCACTCCGGCCGGTTGGGCGACCAGATGCCGATGCGGTCGCCGCGCTCAAACCCCAGCTTCATCAGCACCACCGCGAGGCGGTCAACCTGATGGCGAAATTCGGCCCAGTTCCAGCGCACATCGGCAGCACCGTCAACCGCCCGGAAAACGCAGGCCGTCTGATCGGCCAAGCGATCGGCGGTGGCGTCAAACCAGGCGGCAACCGTCTGGTCGGACAAAGCCGGTGCGTCAGCGCCGCGTACGTGCGACAGTCCGTGGATAGGCGACCGATCTGCTGGGGTCATAGTCGAATAAGCATCAAAAAGGCCAAGAAGCTGGTGAGCGGGAAGCGGGGAAGCCGGGAAGCGGCAAGCTCAATTCTGGCTCATGTCAGAAAACGGGCTTCCACTCTTCGTCCTCCTCGATTTCGGGGACGTACATCTCCACGTTTTCAAGGTCGAGCTCTTTCTCCTGCCCCAAGCCTTTGAGGACGATCCCCGGGTTGAACAGCACCGCTAGCACCAGAATCACCTGCAGGATGACAAAAATCACCGCCCCCCGGTAAATGTCTGCCGTGGTGATTTTGGCAATGCGCCGCTTGGTGACACGGTCGATGTAGTCGGCCTTCGGGGCCACGCTGCGCAGGTAGAACAGGGCGAAGCCGAATGGCGGCGTCAGGAACGAGGTTTGCATGTTCAGTGCCACCATGACGCCAAACCAGATCAGGTTGACATCCATCTTGATGAGCACCGGCAGCAGCAGCGGCAGCAAGATGAAGGCAATCTCGAAGAAGTCGATGAAGAAGCCAAGGATGAAGATCATCGTATTGACGAACAGCATGAAGCCGAGTTCGCCACCTGGCAGCATCGCAAACAGCGACTTGACCCAGATCGGACCGTCGATGGCCTGGAAGGTCAGGCCGAAGATGGTGGACCCGATCAGGATGAACATGACGAAGATGGACAGACGCGCCGACGAATCGAGGCCCTGACGCATCAGGGGCAGGGTCAGACGCCCGCGGCCCCAAGCCATGATCACCGCACCCAAGGCACCAAAAGCACCCGCTTCGGTGGGGGTAGCCATGCCAAGGAATATGGTACCCAACACGAGGAAGATCAGCATCAAGGGGGGAATCAGCACAAACGTCACCTGCCGCGCCAGTTTCGAAAACAGGTTCAGGCGGAGCATCCTGTCGATGACGGCGAACAACCAGGCCGAACCGATTGCGCCCATGATGCCAATCACGATGCGCTCGTCGAGCAGCGGCGGGAACATCGGGTCGCCACCAAGCCACAACTTGATGACGCCCCAGTTGGCAAACACCATGTAGCCCACCAGACCCGAGAGCACCGCCAGCACGCCCAGCGATTTGTGGCCGGTGTTGCCGTTGCTTTCGTTGTAGATCAGCGCCTCGGGAGGCAAGGCAGGCACCCACTTAGGCCGCACGATGGTGATCACCACCACCAGCAGCACGTACAGACCGACGAGGGTGAAGGCGGGTATGAAAGCCGCACGGTACATCTGACCCACGCTCTGGCCCAATTGATCGGCAATGATGATCAGCACGATGGACGGCGGCACGATCTGCGCCAGCGTACCACTGGCCGTGATGACACCGGTGGTCAGCGGGCGGTTGTAGCCGTAGCGCAGCATGATGGGCAGAGAGATCAGACCCATGGCAATCACCGAAGCAGCCACGACGCCGGTGGTCGCCGCCAGCAAGGTACCCACGAATACCACGGCAATCGCCAGACCGCCACGCAAGGGGCCAAAGACCTGCCCGATGGTTTCCAGCAGATCCTCGGCCATGCGGCTGCGTTCCAGTATCAACCCCATGAAGGTGAAGAAGGGAATGGCCAGCAGCACGTCATTGCTCATGATGCCGAAAATCCGCATCGGCATGGCATTGAAGAAGACGGCCGGAATCAGGCCGAGCTCAATGGCAACCCAGCCAAAGACGATGCCGACGGAAGCCAAGGCAAAAGCGACCGGAAAGCCAGTCAGCAAAAACAGCAGAATCGAGCCGAACATGATCGGCGCGAGGTTGGCGGCAATCCAGCTCATGACTTGCCTCCCTCGGCGGCTTTGGCTTCAGCCGCTTCACGCTCGGCAATTTCGCGCTCGAGGTCTTCACGCAGGCGCACGTCGTCCGGCGTTTCGGGCTTGGCGTGGGGATCCGGTCCATACCCGGTGACGAAACCAAGCCGCTTGATGAATTCGGACACGCACTGCATGATGAGCAAGGCAAAGCCGAGCGGCAACAAGGCAAACAGGGGCCAGCGCAACAAGCCGCCATGATTGGCCGACACTTCCATGGTTTCAAACGCACGAATCACGAGGGGCATGGAAGTCCAGATGATGAAAACGGAAAGGGGGATCAGAAAAATCACAATACCCACGATGTCAACCCAGACCTGGGCCTTGCGGGAGAACCTACCGGCCACCACGTCGATACGGACATGCTGATCGTGCAGGTAAACATAGCCAGCACCGATCAGGAACATGGCGGAATACATATACCACTGCGCCTCTAGAAACGCATTGGAACCCATGCCAAAAAAGTAGCGGGCAAACGCATTGGCTGCACTGACGACGACGGCGGCGAGGAGTAACCAGATCACCATGCGACCGATGCGTTCGGTTAGCCAATCGATGCGGCGGGAAAGCTTGAGTAACGCGATCAAACCACGCTCCTGAGGGAAAAAAAGCCAGCAAGAGGAAGCGCAGGCCCTCTTGCTATTCAAAAAAAGGCCCCGCACACGCGAGGCCTGCTGACAAAAGCTACGCTGGGGAAGCGATCACCCGCGCAGCTTCGAAGCAATGAAACTGTCGTAGGTAGCTTCGGTCAGGCGCATCCAGTTGACCATTGGCCGCATGGCAGCGAAGTAATGGTCGTGCAGGCGCTTGAACTCAGGATTCTGACCGCTGATCTCGGAATAAATTCTCTGCGCAGCGGTGAAGGCCGCATCCAGAATCGGGCGCTGGAACGGACGCAACTGGGTGCCCCCGGCCAGCAAGCGACGCAGAGCGATCGGGTTGAGGTGATCGTACATGGTCATCATGCCGTTGTTGCCTTCGTGCGCAGCGGCCAAGAAGATTTCACGATAAGAAGCAGGCAGAGCAGCCCAAGCACGATTGTTGACGATGAAGCCCACCGATGCACCCGGCTCCCAGAAAGCGGGGTAGTAGTAGAAGCGTGCCACGCGGTTGAAGCCCAGACGCTCGTCGTCGTGCGGGCCGACCCACTCTACGCCGTCCAGCGTGCCACGCTCCAGCGCGGGCATGATGTCGCCGCCAGCAATCTGCTGCGGCACCGCACCCATCGCGGCCAACACACGCCCACCCAGACCTGCAATGCGGAACCGCAGTCCGTTCATGTCTTCCATGGTGTTGATCTCGCGGCGGAACCAGCCACCCATTTGCACCCCGGTGTTGCCACAAGGCATGTAGCGCATGTTGCGAGGGGCCAGGAACTGGTTAAATTGGGCCTCGCCGCCACCTTGGAACCACCAGGCGTTGAACTGGCGGAAGTTCATGCCAAAGGGCACGGTGGTACCGAAAGCCCAAGTTGGGTCTTGGCCCACATAGTAGAAAGGCGCGGTGTGCGAGCATTCGACCGTGCCGTTGGAGACGGCGTCGGCGGCCTGTGGCATGGGTACGATTTCACCCGCCGGGGCTACCGTGATCTGGAAGCGGCCATCGGTCGCATCGGCAATGCGCTTGGCCGTCGTCACCGCTGTACCGAAAATCGTGTCCAGCGAGTTCGGAAAACCCGAAGAACAACGCCAGCGTACCGCAGGCTGTGCGCCTACGATGGCAGGGGCAGCGCCTGCAGCCAGGACACCAGCAAGACCAGTGGTTTTGATCAACGATCGACGATCCATTAATGACTCCATCAGTTTGAATGTAAGGACCAACATGCATCGATTGATGCACGTTGGGCATGAGCATTGTAGGCTTGTATTTACCCTGAAAGACTTCCGTGTAAACCCTAGTGAGCAAGCGATGACGCGTGAAAAAAAATCAATCAGGTGCCGTCGGCATTCACAACTTTCAAAGGAACCGCCTTGACAGACGCTGCAGGGAAACGTTGTCGTATCGATTTCAGCAAGCCCGGTGCATCGAGGCCCAGTTGGCTCAGCAGACGAGCCGGGTCGCCGTGCTCGGTGAAGACATCGGGCAGCCCCAAGTTGAGTACCGGCAGGTTGCAACCCTGCGCCTGCATCCACTCCAGCACCGCCGCACCAGCACCGCCCGCGATGGCACCCTCCTCCACCGTGACCAAGGCTGCATGGGTCTGGACCACGGTGCGCAGCAAGGCTTCGTCCAGGGGTTTGGCCCAGCGCATGTTGACCACGCTGGCATCCAGCACCTCGGCTGCCTCGAGGGCGGGGTACAACAAGGTGCCAAAGGCCAGAATGGCAATCCCTTGGCCCCGGCGGCGCACCTCGCCCAAGCCATAAGGCAGGCTTGACACATCGGCTGGCAGTTCAGTCCCCGCTCCACTGCCACGGGGGTAGCGCACCGCCACCGGGTGATTCTGCTCGAAGGCGGTTGACAGCAGCCGGTAGCACTCGGCCTCGTCCGCCGGGCAAGCCAAGGCCAAGTTAGGCACACAGCGCACGAATGGAATGTCGTACGCGCCGGCGTGGGTGGGGCCATCGGCGCCCACAATGCCGGCCCGATCGAGCGCCAACACCACTGGCAGGTTTTGCAAGGCCACGTCGTGGATGAGCTGGTCGTAGGCGCGCTGCAAAAATGTCGAATAAATGGCGACCACGGGCTTGAGGCCTTCGCAGGCCAAGCCAGCGGCAAACGTGACGGCGTGCTGTTCGGCAATGCCCACGTCGTGGTAGCGGGTCGGAAAGCGGCGGTGAAATTCCACCATGCCGGAGCCCTCGCGCATGGCGGGGGTGATGCCGACCAGCCGGGGGTCGTGGCTGGCCATGTCGCAGAGCCACTGACCAAACACCTGGCTGAAGGTGGGTCGGGGTGCTTGAGCGGGTTTCTGCAAACCCACACGGGGGTCGAATTGGCCAGGGCCGTGGTAAGCGATCGGGTCGGCTTCGGCCAGCTTGTAGCCCTGCCCCTTGCGCGTCACCACGTGCAGGAACTGCGGGCCGTCCAACTGGCGGATGTTCTCCAGGGTCGGGATCAGCGAATCCAGATCGTGCCCATCGATCGGGCCGATGTAATTGAAGCCGAATTTCTCGAACAGGGTGGCAGGCACCACCATGCCTTTGGCGTGCTCCTCAAAGCGCTTGGCCAGCTCGAAAAGCGGCGGCGCGACGCTGAGCACCTGCTTGCCCATGTGCTTGGCCGCCGTATAAAAGCGCCCGCTCATCAACTGGGCCAGGTAGCGGTTCAAGGCCCCCACGGGCGGGCTGATGGACATGTCGTTGTCATTCAAAATGACCAGCAGCTTAGACTCCGACACGCCGGCGTTGTTGAGCGCCTCAAAGGCCATGCCAGCCGTCATTGCGCCGTCACCGATGACGGCAATCGAATGACGGCTCTCACCCTTGAGCTGGGCCGCGACCGCCATGCCGAGCGCCGCCGAAATGCTGGTCGAAGAATGCGCGGTGCCGAAAGTGTCGTATGCGCTCTCGGCACGCACCGGGAATCCGCTGATGCCCCCCTGCTGGCGCAAGGTGTGCATGCGGTCCTTGCGGCCGGTGAGGATTTTGTGCGGGTAAGTCTGGTGCCCGACGTCCCAGACGATGCGGTCGTGCGGGGTGTCGAAGACGTAGTGCAGGGCCACCGTCAATTCCACCGTGCCCAGGTTGGAACTGAGGTGCCCGCCCGTTTTCGCCACGCTATGCAGGAGGAATTCACGCAGTTCGTCGGCCAGCGGCTTGAGCTGGGCACGGTTGAGGCGCCGCAGGTCGGCGGGCATTTGAATGCTGTCGAGTAAGCCGGTCATGCTTGCTAGTCCTTCATGGCCTGGTGGGGCTTCAGTGGCTGCGGTGTACTACCCAGTCCGCTAGGTGGTGCAGGGTGTCGGGCCGGGGCAGGTCGGCGGCTTCAAGCGCAGCAAGCGCCGCGTGCGCCTGCTGTAGCAGGCGCTGGGCGTAGGCCCGAGCGCCATCCAGGCCCAGCAGGGACACAAAGGTGGGTTTGTCGGCTGCCGCATCTTTGCCCGCCGTTTTGCCCAGCGTGGCGGAATCGGCGACCACGTCGAGCACATCATCGACCACCTGGAACGCCAACCCCAGCGCCTGGCCATAGGCCTGCACGGCACCCAGGGCTTGCGCACTTGCCCCGCCAACTGTGGCCCCCATGCTCACGCTGGCCAGCAGCAAGGCTCCGGTTTTGCGGCGGTGCATGTCTTCGAGTTGGTTTTGGTTCAGCACCTGCCCCACCCCGGCCAGATCCAGCGCCTGCCCCCCCGCCATACCGGCATGGCCCGAGGCCACGGCCAGTTGCCGCGACAGCGACTGCGCCAAGAGCGGATCGTCGATCGCCAGCAGCAACTCGAAAGCCAGCGCTTGCAGCGCATCCCCGGCCAGCAGAGCTTGCGCTTGACCAAACTGCACATGCACCGTCGGCTTGCCCCGGCGCAACACGTCGTTGTCCATGCAGGGCAGGTCGTCGTGTACCAGCGAATAGGCATGGATCAACTCGACCGCGCAGGCCGCCCGGAGGGTGCTGTCGTCATAGGCGGTGGCGGCACTTGCTGGCCGAAACGCCTGTGCCGTGGCGCAAACCAGCAGCGGGCGCAAGCGCTTGCCGCCGTCGAGCACGGCGTAGCGCATGGCCGCACCCAAGCCGGCCGGTGCTTGGGCGGGCACCCAGCCATCGAGCGCCGACTCCACGGCCTGCAGCGTTTGCGCCACCCAAAGGTCAAACTTGTCGGCGGGCATCGGGTTCGCGCTCATGCGCCACCCGACCACGGCTTGGCCTGAGCGCCTTCCATGACCTGTATCTGCTGCTCGACGGCATCCAGACGGGAGCGGCAATAGGCCAGCAGTTCGGCACCGCGCTGGTATTGGCCCAGCAATTCATCGAGCGGCAACTGACCGGCATCCAGACGCAACACCAAGCTTTCGAGCTCCTGCATCGCGGCCTCGTAGCTGGCGGGCACGTCGCCCCGCTGGCGGGTGGTGGTATTTTTTTTCATCGACATAGCAAAACAATCAAGCCCGCATTTTAGGCCGGTGGGCCAGCGGGCCGCCAACCCGGTGACGACGCCCCCGGAACTCCGGGGTACAATCCCGATCCCTTTTTCCTACTCGATAGGAGTTTTGCTTCACCCTTCCCGCGCTGATTCGTTCACTCGTCTCATTAAAGCGCTTCCCTGCCCCTTCATAGGGGGAGTCTTTAGGTCAGGATCGTCATGTCTGATTTGAGTCTTCCATTGCAGCAGGCCGCAAGCCAATTGCCCGTGTCCAGTTACTTCGACGAGGCGCTGTTCCAGCGCGAGCGCGAGCATATCTTTCAGCGCGGGCCCCGCTATGTGGGGCATGCCAACGCCGTCCCCCATGTGGGTGACTACTACGCCCTGCCCCAGGAAGGGCAAGGCCGTGCCCTGATCCGCACGCCGCAGGGGGTGGAACTGGTCAGCAACGTCTGCCGCCACCGCCAGGCGGTGATGCTCAAGGGCCGCGGCAACCTCGGCCACAACCAGCCCGGTCATGCCGCAGGCAACATCGTCTGCCCCTTGCACCGCTGGACCTATGCCGGTGGCTCGGCCCTGGGCAACCTGGGGCAACTGATCGGTGCGCCTCACTTCGGCCAAGACCCCTGCCTGAACCTGCAGCGCTACCCGCTGCGCGAGTGGAACGGCCTGCTGTTCGAGGACAACGGGCGTGACATCGCCGCCGACCTCGCCCACATGGGGCCGGCCGCCACGCTCAGCTTCGAGGGCATGGTGCTCGGCCACACCGAGCTGCACACCTGCAACTACAACTGGAAAACCTTCATCGAGGTCTATCTGGAGGACTACCACGTCGTGCCCTTCCACCCCGGTCTGGGCAACTTCGTGACCTGCGACGACCTGCAGTGGGAATTCAAGCCCGAGTACTCGGTGCAGACGGTGGGCATCCAGAACCTGCGCGGCAACGGCGGCAGCCCGGTGTACCAGCAGTGGCAGGACGTGCTGCTGGCCTACCGCAACGGCAAGTTGCCCGAGCGGGGTGCCGTGTGGCTGACCTACTACCCCCACATCATGGTGGAGTGGTACCCGCACGTGCTGACCGTCTCGACGCTGCACCCCATCGGCGTGAACCAGACCTTGAACCTGGTGGAGTTCTACTACCCCGAAGAAATCGCCGCTTTCGAGCCCGCGTTCATGGATGCCCAGCGCGCCGCCTACATGGAAACCTGCATCGAAGACGACGAAATCGCCGAGCGCATGGACGCTGGCCGCAAAGCCCTGCTGGAGCGCGGCACCAGCGAGGTGGGCCCCTACCAAAGCCCGATGGAAGACGGCATGCAGCACTTCCACGAGTGGTATCGGGCCCGGCTGGGTGAGTACCTGCCGAGGTAAATCATTTGCTCCGACACCTACGCCAGCACCACGGTACCAGCCACCACAGCCCCACCTTGTGGTGGCTTTCACCCTGCGGCCCGCTCAACCCAGTGGCCGGGCACATCACCGGCGCACTGAACCTCCCCTACACCAACAACTTCCTTCCCGATGGGCACCTCAAACCCGCAGAGCAGTTGCGCCGGGCATTCGAAGCCCTGCTGGCGCGAGTCATGCCGAGTTGAACCGCCGCTCCCATGCCCAGGCATGGCCCACCAGAGTCGTCAATTCCGGGTACCGAGGCTGCCAGCCCAGATCTGCCCGAGCTCGGGCGGCATCGGCCACCAGACGTGCCGGGTCACCCGCTCTGCGCGGTGCATGATGAACGGCAATCGGTTGGCCCGTCACCGCACGGGCCACGTCGATCACCTGCCGCACCGAGTAGCCATCCCCATTGCCCAGATTGAACACCCCAGACGGCCCACCCTTCATCAGCCGATCCAGCGCCAGCCAGTGGGCCTCGGCCAGATCCATGATGTGGATGTAATCCCGCACACAGGTGCCATCCGGGGTGTCGTAGTCCTGCCCAAAAACATGAATGGTGCGCCGTCGCCCCAAAGCCACCTGCAGCACCAGCGGGATCAGGTGGGTTTCGGGGTCATGTCGCTCCCCCAGTAACCCGGCGGGGTGCGCCCCGGCTGCATTGAAATAGCGCAACGCAACGGACTTCAAGCCGTAGGCGAGGTCGTAATCGGTCAATGCCTGCTCTACCATCCATTTGGTGCGACCGTAGGGGTTGATCGGGCGCTGGGGGTGTGCTTCGTCTATCGGCACGTAATCAGGCTCGCCGAATACTGCGGCTGTCGATGAAAAAATGAACCGGCTCACGCCATGGTCGCGCATCGCGTCCAACAGCGCCAAAGTGTGGGTCAGGTTGTTACGGTAGTAGCGGGACGGCTGCTGCACTGATTCCCCGACCTGGATGAACGAGGCAAAATGCATCACGGCATCGACCCGGTAACGGGTGAAAATCTGATCCAACAAGGCGTGATCGGCCATGTCGCCGTTGATGAATTCGCCACACAGCACGGCATCGGCGTGGCCGCTGGATAGGTCGTCGAGCGTGATCACACGTACCCCGCGCTGACCAAGCAGCCACACCATGTGCGAGCCGATATAGCCCGCCCCACCAACTACCAGCACCGTCCAGGGCATCGTCACGCAACCCCCTTCGGTACCCGACCATAACGGTCCTCAAAACGCACAATGTCGTCTTCCCCCAGGTAACTGCCCGACTGCACTTCAATCAGTTCCAGCGGGATCACGCCGGGGTTTTCCAGGGAGTGGATCTGCCCAACCGGTATGTAGGTTGACTGGTTTTCGGTGACGATCAGGGTCTGGTCGCCATTGGTGACCCTGGCAGTCCCGCTCACGACGATCCAGTGCTCGGCCCGGTGATGGTGCATTTGCAACGACAACTTGGCCCCAGGTTTTACCGTGATGCGCTTGACTTGGTAACGCTCACCTTGGTCGATCGAGTCGTACACGCCCCAGGGGCGATAGACCTCACGATGGTTCAGGGGTTCGGGTCGGTGCTGGGCTTTGAGCCTTTCGACGATTTTCTTCACGTCCTGCACGCGGTCTTTGTGGGCGACCAGCACCGCATCAGCGGTTTCCACGACCACCAGGTGGTCCACCCCCACCGTGGTGACCAGGCGGTCTTCGGCATAGACGATGGTATTGCGGCTGTCATGTTGCAACACGTCGCCCCGGCAGGCATTGCCCTGGGCGTCCCGGGCACTCACTTCCCACAATGCCGACCAAGAGCCCACATCGCTCCAGCCTGCCTCGAGCGGCACCACCGCTGCATCGGCCGTTTTTTCCATCACGGCATAGTCCACCGAGTCAGCGGGGCAAGCTTCGAAAGCGGTCCGCCCGACACGCACAAAGTCCAGGTCTGTCTGCGCTTCGGCCATGGCCTGTCGGCAGGCGACCACCATGGCAGGCTGCCATCGGCTGAGTTCGTCCAGGTAGCGCTGCGCCCCCAACAGGAACATGCCGCTGTTCCAGTAGTAGCAGCCGCTGTCAAGGTAAGTCTGGGCGGTCTGGGCGTTTGGTTTTTCCACAAAACGGCTCACTGCAAAACCACCCTGGGGCAAGGCAACACCCCGTTCCACATAACCGTAGCCGGTTTCAGGGTGGGTGGCCACCACACCAAAAGTCACCAGCTTGCCGACTTCAGCCAGTGCCTGGGCCTGCTTCACCGCTGCCTGGAAAGCTTGCACGTCGAGAATCAGATGATCGGCTGCCAGGACCAGCAAAAGAGCCCCCGGATTGTGCTGGAGTGCTTGGAGTGCAGCCAGCGCAATCGCCGGGGCGGTATTGCGACCCACCGGCTCTAGAATGAGGGTGGCCTGCAGTCCGTCAGGGCCTGTACGCAGTTGTTCAGCCGCGAGAAATCGGTGATCTTCATTGCAGATCACGATCAGAGGGGCAGTATCCAGACCATCCAGACGCTCCACCGTGGCCTGGAGCATGGACCGCCCCCCATCCACCAGCGGAAGAAACTGTTTGGGCTTGAGTTCGCGCGACATCGGCCAGAGCCGACTCCCGGTTCCACCCGCCATGATCACTGGCACCAGATGCATGTTGCGTTCCCCATCGGTTGTCGTTACAGGTGCCGTCGCAACCAGGCGATCAGCCCGGCTGTTGAAGGATCGATGGATTGCAGGGTCGCTACATTGGGCGAGCCGACCGCATCGAGCGAGTCGGCGGTGAGCAAAGGCTCCAGCTTTTTGGCCATGCGTTTGCCCAGCTCCACCCCCCACTGGTCAAAAGAATTCACGCCCCACAGCACCCCCGCGACCAGCACGCGGTGCTCATACAAAGCCAGCAAGGCCCCGAGGCTGGTGGGCGTCAGGGCTTCGAGCAGCAACATCAGGCTGGGCCGGTTGCCCGGAAAGTCCTGATGGCCCGGTTTTTCGTCTGCCCCGGCACGGCACCCCTGCATCAGGGCTTCGGCCTGCGCCAAGGCGTTGGCCACCAGCGTGGCCTGGTGCCCGGCAACCGGATGACTGGCGCGCGCCACCACCACAAACTCGACCACACAGCGCTGGGTTCCCTGGTGCAACCACTGGAAAAAAGCGTGCTGGCTGTCGCTGCCCGGCTCGCCCCAAATGCCCGCAGCGGTATCGAGCATGACCGGCTGGCCGTTGGCCTGCACCCGCTTGCCGTTGCTCTCCATGTCGAGCTGCTGCAGGTAAGCCGGCAAGCGGCGCAAGCCGTGGCTGTAGGGGATCAGCGCCCGACTGGCCAGTTGCAAATAACTGCTGTGCCAGACATCCAGCGCACCCAGCCAGACCGGCAGATTGGCCTCCAGCGGGGCGCTGGCAAAGTGGGCGTCCATGTCGGCGGCACCGGCCAGAAACTCGCGGAACCCCTGTGCGCCCAGCGCCACCGCGACGATCAACCCCACGGCTGACCAGACCGAGAAACGCCCGCCTATACCCTCGGGCATGGGAATCACCTGCCCCATACCCGCCTGCCGGGCCAGATCGGGCCTGGACGAAATCGCGATGAAGCGTGCAGGCGCGTCATCGCCCAGCGCAGCCCGGCTCCAGGCCAGCGCCGACGCCGCATTGCGCAGCGTCTCGACCGTGCTCCACGATTTGGACACCACCACGAACACGGTGCGCCGAGGGTCCAGCCCCTGCAGGGCCTCGTGCAAGTTCTGGCCGTCCAGGTTGCTCACCACCCTGAGCCGCTGGCGACAGGTTTTGAACGGTTGCAAGGCCTGCAACACCATCTCAGGCCCCAAACCAGACCCACCCACGCCGATATGCACCAGGTCGTCCACATCGTCACGTGTGCGCAACGCCTCGGCAGCACGCAGCATGTCCTCCATGCCCAGCAGCCAGTCAGGCGGTACCGGCCAAGGCATCCCTGGCAAGCGCCGCTGCAAAAACGCGCAGCGCATGGCCGCATGCAGAACCGGGCGACCTTCCGTGGCATTGATGCACTCGCCGGCCCACATCGCCTGGCGGCGGGACTCCAGGCCGGACTCCCGCACCCGTTGCAGCAAATCGGCCAGCACATCGGTGCCCCAATGCAGTTTGGACGCATCGGCCCAGACGTGCGGTGCCTGCAGGCTCAGCGTTTCGAAGCGCCCGGCTTGCGTCCGAAAGGCCTCACGCAAGTCAAAGTCGTGCGTGTAAGTCTGGGCACGCGCCCGCAACGCCTCATGTGGCGACACTGGAGGGGTGGGCATGTCAGGCTCGTGCGTCACCCCAGCGCAGGGGGAAGCGGTCATCACCCACGTACGTGGCATTGCCTAGACGATCGACGCAGTAGCTGGGCGAAACGATCATGTCCTGGAACAACATGCCGGCACCAATGCGGGTGTATTCGAACAGCACACTGCGTTCGACCCGTGAACCAGCCCGCACATGGCTGCCATGCCCCACCCAGGCCGGCCCGATGATGCTGCAGCCCGGCTCCAGCTTCACGCTCGACCCGAGATAGACTGGCCCCTGTATGTTGACGGTATTCCAGTCCACCCGCGTATTGAGGCCGACCCAGACCCCCGGCTTGACTTCGGTGCCCGGCATTTTCATCTCGGCCACTTCGCCGCGCAGCACCCGCTGCAGCACCGACCAGTAATCGCTCACCCGGCCAATGTCGATCCAGTTGAAAAAACGATCTTGCGCGTAGAACGGCAGGCCCTGCTCGACCAGCATGGGGAACAACTCGGCACCGATGTCGAACACCTTGCCCGGGGGGATGAGCGCCAGCGCCTGCGGCTCGAAGATGTAGATGCCGGTGCTGGCCAAGGTGGACTTGGCTTCTTGGGGCTTGGGCTTTTCCTGGAAGGACTGCACACGCCCTTCCTTGTCGGCCACCACGATGCCGTAGTTGCTGACCTGGTCACGCGGCACATCCAGCGTCACCACACTGGCCATGGCCCCCTTGCTTTGGTGTTCGAACAAGGCCGCACTCAAGTCGAGGTCCACCAGCGCATCGCCGCACATCACCAGCGTGGTTTGGTCGAAGAAGCCGCTGTTGTCCTGAATGCGGCGCATGCCCCCGGCGGAGCCGAGCGGGCGCGCAATGATGTCGCCGTGGTCATAGACGCCTTCGTAGGAGTAGCCGATCTCCACCCCCCAGCGGTGGCCGTCGCGGAAGTATTCCTCGATCTTGCGGTGGTTGTAGGCCACGTTCACCATGATCTGCGTGATCCCGTGCCGTGCCAGGTGCTCGATCAGATACTCCATCACCGGCTTGCCCAGTATGGGCACCATGGGTTTGGGGAGGTCTTTGGTCAGGGGGCGTACGCGGGTTCCCTGTCCCGCCGCCAGAATCATGCCTTTGGCCATATGCAATGAAGTCGAAAAGTAGAAACAGAAGTCACGAAACTCGCTCAGCGCAGCCGCATGGGCGAGGTGGCGGGGGGCAAGGCATAAACAAGCTGTTTTTGTGCCGCTTGCAAACGCTCAGACAGGCCATGCAGCATCACCAGCATCAATTTGTTGCCCAATCGAGGCAAGGTCACCAGAATGTCGTTGAATGCCTGCTTGGGCAACACCACGAAGTCAACCGGATCCAGTGCCACACAACTGGTTGACCGGGGTTGGCCGGCAATCATGGACATATGACCCACCGGTGCGCCCGGTTCGATGAGGCCCACGCGGTGGCGGTCGCCAAAGTCATCCACCAGCACCATCTCGGCCTGCCCGGTCAGAAGGAAAATCATGAAGTCACCAGGTTCGCCTTCACTCAGCAACTCACTGCCCCTCGGAGCCGAGTAGCAGACCATGAAATGGCACAACAACGCCGTTTCGTTCACGTCCAGCGATTGCAAAAGCGCCTGCGCCGAAAAAATCTCGTGGATGTCTTCGGCAAAATTACGGGCGCTACCCAAGCACTGGAAGTCGGGTGGCAGGCGGATTTGCAATGGGTTCATGGTTGGCTGTGCCTATGAAGCAATCATACTCCGTCTCTATCATTGTGCCGGTGCACTGCCCTCATTGAAAGTCTGATTAGTCATCATGGATAAGGCCTTTTCTGATAGGATTGATTGTCATACCCTTTTGGGAGGGTTGAGTCAACAGCCTCATGAAAATCCCCGAGCATCTCACGCTGTCTGAATTGCAACACCTGCTGCACGCGGTGGATGAATCTCTGGGCGTTTCCAGCCATCTGGAGTTGTTCAACTGGCTGCAACAAGGCGTGCGGCCCTTCATTCCCCACGACATCGTTATCGCCGCCTGGGGAGACTTTTCACTGGGTCTGGTGCGCTACGACTTGGTGTCAGCCCTCCCCGGCCTACGAACTGACGACCTCGACGAAGGCGTTCTTCACCCATTTGTCTCAGACCTTTTCGTGCGCTGGCAGCGCAGCAGCCTCACCCCCTACGCCGTGGTGTCGAGCCACGGGTTCAACACCCATTACCGCAGTCATCACGAACTCATTGAAAAGCTGCGCGTCATGCCTTCAGCCCTCGTGCACGGCATCAAGGACCAGCGCGGTCGCCATGATTGCCTCTACATTTTCCTGGGCCCAAGCGAACTCGGGCTCGACCGACCTCGGACCCTATTGCGCTACCTGCTCCCCTACGTGGACGCCGCCTTTCGCCAAGTGGCCCACCTGCCGGAACAGTACCTGCCCCCGGTGGGTGGTGCTGCCACGCTTGATCTCCACGAAACGGCTCTGCCCATGCCCGACCCTGATGACACCGACGAATTCAGCCTCAGCGCCCGCGAGCACGACATCATGGAATGGGTTCGGGCGGGCAAGACCAATCAGGAAATCGGCATGATTCTCGACATCAGCGCCTTCACCGTCAAAAACCACATCCAGCGTATCTTCAAGAAACTCAACGTGGTGAACCGTGCGCAAGCTGTGTCCAAAATGGGGGCCACCAAAAACAGCGGTAAGCGCTGACTCTGGCGTACAACAAACAAATAGGGCCCCCAAGGGGCCCTTTGCCTTTGGTATGGAGCAAAAAAACCGTCAAGCGGTTGCGGCGGCGGCCGCTCTACGCGCACGTGCGCGGTGGGCTAGGCCACCCAGACCCAGCGCCGATGCAAACAACAACGCAGCGCCCGGCAGCGGCGTCGGCACCAGTGCAATCAAGTCTTGCGACTCGCTGGACTGAAACAGAACAATGTGATAGTCAGAAATACGGGGGCCGCCAGTACGCACCTGACCCAGCCAAGTTTGGGCCTGAGAAACCGCGGCAAGGGACGAGGAATCGCGCAATGTTGACGATGCGCGGAAGCCGTCCCCATCGTTCTGACTCAGACTATGGTCAGGCGTACCCGTCACGAGTTCCCACAGGGCCAATTGGAAAGCCGCTGACATCACGTTCGAGCGAGCAGTCAGCACCGACTGATAGGCGACGCTGATCAGCGTCTGCACATTGCCATGCCAGGACCGGTTAGACTGGTTGTTGGCCCAAGACACTGAATAGTCTCGAGGAGTGTTGAGTGACTGGGTCAGCTCCACGCACCATGCCAGAAAATTCCGAGCTACACCAAATTGCGCTGTCACGGCGGCTGCATTCGCTGCAGTGTTGGGTGTAGAGGTACCCATGGACATGCTAAAAGCGCCAGTTGGTATGGTAGAAAAAGAACTATTGTTAACTCTGACACGGGTATCCACAAAATTGCTCCCGAACGAAGGCCCGACGAACGTCAGGTTCACCGTCGCGGCCTGTGCCTGAACACCCCAGGCCATGGCGCACGCCGTTAGGCCAGCTGCGATACCATGTTTCATCGAAAGATTCATTGGAGACTCCGTATCCCGAACTGTGCGGGCATTTGTTAACGATGCGTCGATTAGAGCAGACGAGGGGCTACAGGCCAATAGCCCATTCGGGCCTCAGGAAGGCGCACCCAGTACCCCGTACTGCTGTCGGTCTGCTAACACTTCTTCCACCAGCGCTAGTCCGATCGAACCAGCTTCCGCTGCAAAGCCATAGACCAGCGTGGTTTCACACAACACATTGATGGCCCGTGGCACCCCGCGCGTGACCTCTGCAATCCGTGCCACCGCCTCGGGCTCAAACAGCGGGGTGTCGCGGCCGGCCACATGCAGACGATGAGCCATGTACCGGCCTACCTCTGGTTGCGAGAGCGGAGGAATGAAAAAATCTACGGCCACGCGCTGGGCGAACTGGTGCAGCTCCGGCAATTGAAGCAGGTCACGCAGCTGGGGCTGCCCCACCAGAATCACCTGCAGCAACTGGTGTTTGTCGGCATTGATGTTGGACAGCATCCGCAGCGACTCCAGCGCCGACGCATTCAGATTCTGCGCTTCGTCCACGATCAGGATGGTGCGGCGTCCGGCGGCGTACTCGGCAATCAGGAAACGCTGGAAAGCGTCATAGCGCGCCACCGGTGACATCCCTTCATACGGCTGGCCAAACGCCAGCATGATCCATTCCAGCAGGTCGGCTATGTCGCGGTGGGTGTTGTACACCAGCCCCACCGTCACCTCAACGCCCAGGCTGTTGAGCAGGTGACGAATCAGCGTCGTCTTGCCGCAGCCGATTTCGCCGCAGATCACCGAAAATCCCGCGTGGTTGCGCACACCGTATTCCAGCATGGTGTAGGCCAGCGTGTGCCGACGGCCCATAAACAGGAAGTCCGGATCGGGCTGAATGCTAAACGGCTTTTCTTTCAGGCCGTAGAAAGCTTCGTACATGGGGGGGGTCAGAGGCTGGCCAAGGCTTGACGCGCCCTGTCCAGTTGAGAAAACGGCTGCGATTCCCCCAAAGCCACGGCCCGCTCCAGGGCCTCGCGGGCAATCACACGGTTGTTTTGCGCCAACTGCACCATGCCGTAGTGGTAGTGCACGACGGCGACGTCAGGCAAGGCATCGACAGCGCTACGCAGCAGCAGCACGGCATCCTCCATCCGACCGACCTTGAAGGAAGCCCAACCCAGGGTGTCGCGGAATTGTGGCACTTGTGAGTTGCGGAACCGCTGCGCCAACTGGTAGGCACGGTCATGGCTGGCCCGGTCGGTGCGGTGGTCGGTCAGTAGACTGGCCAGATTGTTGATGACCACATCCATGCCGGGACGATCCTGCAGCAGAGTTTCATACAGGGCAATGGCCTCTTCGTAGCGACTCAAGTTTTCAAGCACGCTGGCTCGGGCCAGACGCAGGTTGAAGTCGTTATCCGTCGCCTGAAGCCCCTTCGCCAGCCAGGCGTCGGCATCGGCCATACGGCCTTCGGCCACCGACAGGTTCATCAAACCCAAGTAGGCGGGCACCGCACGGGGGTTAATAGCCAAAACCGCCTCGAAGGCTTGTCGAGCACCTGCTGAGTCGCCCGTCTGCTGCCTGAGCTGGGCCAACAGCAAACGTGCATCCACGTTGTTGGGCGACACGTTCACCACCGACTGCATGAAATTCAGCGCATCCCGCTCGCGACCAGCCACCATATAACCTTGCACCAAAGTCACCATGGGTTGCAGTTCGGTGGGCGCAAAGTCGTGAGCACGACGCAGAGCGCCAATGGCACTATCAAAGTTCTGTCGGGCTACGAACACCGCCCCTTGGATCTGACTGACCGCCACGGTCTGGCCTTCGATCTTGGCGAGTTCATCGGCCACGAATTGTGCGCTGGCCAGATCGCCGGTATTGATATAGGCCTGCGCAAGCAGACGCAACGCAGGTACGTGACCCGGATTGTGGGTCAGGACATCGCGCAGCACGGCCTCGATCTGCCGGTCACGACCGGTTTTGAGGAGAAATTCAGCCAACGCCATACCAAATTGCGGCCCCTGCCCCCGACCCGCCTGATGCCCCCTCCCGTAATGGTCCAGTGCCAGGTCATTGGCACCTTGCAATTCATGAGCCTTGCCCAGCAGCGTATGTGCGCGAGCCGAATTCGGTGAATCGCGCAGCACGGTGCGCAAGTCGGCTACCGCATCATCGAGTCGTTGTTCGTCGATGGCAATACCAGCACGCAGCAACAAGCCCGCTTCATTACGCGCGTCACGACTCAAGATTTCTTCAATCAGCGTGCGCCCGGTTTGCCGGTCGTTGGCTGCCAACGCCTCACCCGCCAGCACGGCCCGGGCACGGGTACCAGCCTCGGCATCACCTGCACGGGCGATGATTTCTCGGTACGCAGCCGACGCGCCATCGCGGTTGCCCGCCGCGCTGTGCATGGCGGCCTGGAAGAAGCGAAATTCGTGGTTGTTCGGTTCAGCCGCAATGAACTGATCCAACTGAGCCATGCCCGCTTGCGGACTCTGGGTAGTGTTCAGGAAACGAACCACATCAAACTTGGCTTCGGCATCGGCCGGGAAAGCCGTAACCGTAGCGAGAAACTCGGTCCGAGCCTGCTCCAGCTGGTTGTTCATCACGTAAAACTGTGCCAAGAGCTGACGAAACGCCCGATTTTCGGGGTATATCTCGATCAAACGGCGAAAAATCCGTTCTGCCTCGGCGCTGTTGGCAGTGCGTTCCAGCGCCTGCACCTTGATCAATTGCAATGCCACGTTGCCTTCATCGCCTTGCAGTCCACGATCCAGGTAAGTGATGGCCGCTGCAGCGTCGCCCGCCTGCAAGCGTTCGGAAGCCAGCACCACCAAAGCGTCAGTCTGTCGAGAATCCACCTGCAGGGCCTGGTTGGCCAGCGACACGGCGGCAGGGAGGTCATTCAACTTGAGCATGACGGCGGCGCGCAGCGCCAACACTTCTGCATGAGTGGGATTCAGAGCGAACGCCGCATCGCTGGCAGCCAAGGCACGATCCAGTTCGTTGGCGGCCAGCAGCAGCTTGCCGAGTCGGACATGGGCTGGCAGGTGTTTCGGGTCCAGTTCCACCGCACGGTTGAGCAGGGCAAACACTCGCTGCCACTCGGCATTACGCTCGGCAATCTCGGCAAGGGCCACCAAGGCAGGCACCATGTCAGGATTGATCTGCAGCACGTTCTGGAATTCGATGCGGGCCTTCACCAAGTCCCCCTGAGCCATGAAGCTGGCTCCCCGTTCGTAGAACCGGGCTACCCGGTCTTCTGGTGAAGAACACCCTGCCAGCATCAGCAAGGCTGCTGCCAGGGCCACGGTCCATACAGTCTGTTTGGCGCTCATGCGATGATTTCTCCGATTCCGCTAAAAATTCACCGGGGCACAAAGGTGCCCAGGTGTGGCTCGGCCAGCCGGATGAAGTCCTGGATCCGCTGGTCCACAGCTTCGGTGGGTTCACCCTGCCGAACCGGCGACACTACCCGCACCAGTGCACCATCCGTCCGGTTGCGGGTCAGCGCATCCACAAACAGGTACCACTTCATCCAGTATTCATTGGCAATCCGGCGACCGCGCTGCTCAAACCAGTAATACACAATCTGCCGCTGATTCGCACGGTCAATCACCACGCGCACCACGTCAATCGGGCTGCCGTCGTTCAGGTTGAACGCCGTACGCTCCAATTGGGAAATCACCCAGCCACCGCCTGGAATGCACACCTGTGGCGAGTGGGGCGAGACGCCTCGCCGTTGCGAAGCATAAAACGCCACGTAGAAATTCACCGGCGTGTCGTCGGCACGCCGGTAGTCGGCCAGCACGTAGTCCTCAAAACCCAGAGCCTGCTCGGTCTCAATGTCGAGCGATGATTCCGTAGCCACCCAGTCACCCAGGTGCAGCGGGAAGGTGGCCAGCGACAGGCGGGCGGGCACTTCTTCTTCGCGACCGTGCACCATCCAGCCACCGATCAGGGCCAACGCCACCAGCCCGACAGCGCCCACCATGCGCAGGCTGAGCGCCGACGCTGGGGCACCTGAACGCGGCACCGCAGCAATCACGGGAAACTGCTGCACGTCCAGTATGTGGCGGCGCTGGGTGAAGCGCTCGATCAGCATGATGAGGGCAAGCAGAATCAGTTGGCAGACGATAAAAATCACCCAGCCTTCAAAGTAATGCATGAAGCCGTCGGCCACCCCAGGGCCAAATTCACCCACCAGGATGCCGGTCAGGGCAATGCGGGCACTGTTGGTCAGAATCGTGATTGGCACCACACTCACGAAGATCAGCACCCGCCATTTCATGGCTGCCGGGTAAATGTAGGCCATCAGAAAACCGATGCTCAGCAAGGGGTACAAGTAGCGCAGGCCGCTACAGGCCTCGATCACCTGCACCTTGTAGGTACCGAAGTCGATGATGTTGCCTTCTAAAAACACCGAATAGCCCAGCGCCCGCAAAAACTCCACTCCCAAGCTCGATGAAAGGAGTTGCAAACGCCAGGAAATCTGGGAGTCCACGAAATACGGCAGCGGAATCGCAAAGAGCAAAAAGGCAATAGGCAAGAGAGTCAGCCGCAGCAGAGACCAGCCCCCATAGCACAACACCAGACCAGCCAACGCGACCAAAAAACCGACCTGCATGGCTACAAAAATGGCGGTGACTTCACCCAGCACCAGCATCAGAGCACTCATGCCCAACACCGCCAGCCCCCAGGCTGAGGGTGCGCCCATGCTTTCTCGAAGCGCAGCGCGGCGACTCCAGAGCATCCAGAGTGAGATCAGGGGCAGAAAAAAGCCGTGGCTGTACTCTTCCTGGCGATACCAGCGGCCCACCAGTTCCACAAGACCACCCCAGAAGGCCGCGACCAGCAAAATCAGACTGAAAACCAGCAGCCACTGGTTGGGCCGGACTGTTTGAAGTGAAGAAACCAAAGGGAAACCCCATCAATGCATGGACAGCGCATTTTAAGGAGTGTGCGTGCTATCTGGTAGAGCCCGATAGACTCACACTCGCCCCGCATGACAGCCCGAACGGACTAACGCCGCCCTGCCCGCCACCACAACCGCCCAAAAGCCCGACCGTCGTGCCAATAGCGACTAAACAGCGCCGGTTCTTCCTTGATGCGCCATAGCCACTCCATGCCCCCGCGTTGCCAGCGCAACGGGGCACGGCGCACGGTGCCAGCCACAAAATTCACCACCGCGCCTAGGTGGCTCACCACCGGCACCCGCAAGTGCGGCAGGTTGCGCATGATCCACGCCTGCCCCTTCTTGGCCCCCAGTGCCACCACCAGAAAGTCGGCACCGCTAGCGTTGATGGCCGCCAGCACCTCGGGGGTGGACATGTCGGCCACGCTGCCAAACCCCGGCGACACGGCCCCGACGCCCTCCATCGGACCGCCCTGGGCGTGCTCGGCATTCAGCACCTCGCAAGCCTGCTGCGCCACGCCCGGCGGCCCGCCAAGAAAAAACACCTTCACCGACCGCCCCAGCACGCCCTGCCCTGCCCCACAGCGCAAAGCCTCGAACACGTCTGAGCCGGCCACCCGCTCGGGCAGTGGCGTACCCTGGCGCTTGGCCAGCCACAGAATGGGCATGCCGTCGGCCACGCTAAGGTCGCTCTGCAGCACCGACTCGCGAAACGCGGCGTCTGTCTGCGCGGCCACCAGAAAATTCAGGTTGGGGGTAGACAAAAACAAGCGCTGCCGGTCGCGCATGGCCACGCACAAGTGCTCCACCGCCTCGGCCGTGGTTACGGGGTGGAACGGCAGGCCGGCAATGCTAACGACCTGCATGGACCCAATTCTCCAATTCCAGTGCAGGCACGCGCACCAACTCTGACTCATTGTTGGTCACCAGCACCAAGCCCTCGCTGCGCGCGTGCCCCGCAATATGAAGGTCATTCACGCCAATGGATTGGCCGGATTTTTCCAGTGTGGCACGTATGGCTCCGTAATGTTGAGCCGCCTTGGGGCCATAGGTCAGCACTTCGAGCCGGCTGCAAAAATCTTCAATGGCAGCCAAGTTTTCGCTTACACGGCTGCTTTTTTCAGCACCATGCAACAGTTCAGCCAGGGTGATTGATGAAATAGCCATCCGGCGCGAATTCGCGTTGAATGTAGAGAGCACTTCAACCGGGCGTCGCTTGAGCACATAGATGACGATATTGGTATCCAGCAGGTAACGCAACATCAAAGGCTTTCCCGCTCGGTTTGCTGCTGGCTGTCGCGCTCGGGCATAAAGTCGTCACTCACGCTGGGCCCGCCCAGAAAGAAACTGTCCCAAGTCTGACTCAACGGCGCAATAACGCGCTCGTTGCCTATGGCGCGAATTTCCACTTTATGGACGCCTGCGGGCAAACGAACATCTACCGGCAAGCGCACAGCCTGCGTTCGGTTGTTCACAAAAACAGTGCCGATGGACATGACGCTTCCTTTCAATCATGCGGTATCGCAATTGTATATAGCCGCATATCACTTTGTCCAGCGTAACGGGTCAAGTTTGCCGCAGCCGCCAGCCCACGGCAGCGGCCAGCACCCACAAACTGCCGAGTTCCAGCCAGTGGTTCCATGCGACGCCCCCCATGCGCATGCCAATGAAGCGGTCCATGTGGTGGAAAGAGTCGCCCCTGATTTATTCATATCAGGC
>DBAZ01000046.1 GCA_002291945.1 Tepidimonas sp. UBA997 | reverse complement strand
TCTCAGCTGTATCCCGGCTGCAGACCGCGCTCGTGCAATAACGAGCAACGCATCCCATGGCCAAATCTGCCGCCACCGGCGAGAAAAAGACCCGCGCGCCACGCAAAGCGAAAACGCCGCTCACCACGCGTGAAAACCTGTCTGCGTTGATCGGCACCGCCCGCAAGATCCTCCGCAAGGACAAGGGCCTCAACGGTGACGTGGACCGTCTGCCGCTGCTCACTTGGGTGATGTTCCTCAAGTTTCTCGACGACCTCGAAATCGTGCACGAGGAAGAAGCCGAGCTCGACGGCAAACGGTCTCAGCCCATCATCGAGTCTCCCTATCGCTGGCGCGACTGGGCTGCCCGCGAAGATGGCATCACCGGCGATGAACTACTTGCTTTTATCAGCCAGGAATTCACCGTGCGTGCCGATGGCAGCACCGGCAAAGGCCTGTTCGCCTATCTGCGTGGATTGGCAGGCGAAGGCAAAAAAGGCAGCCAGCGCGAAGTCATCGCCAACGTGTTCAAGGGCGTGCAGAACCGCATGGTCAGCGGCTACCTGCTGCGCGACATCATCAACAAGATCAACGGCATCCACTTCTCGGCCAGCGAAGAAATCCATACGCTCTCGCACCTGTACGAGTCGATGCTGCGCGAAATGCGCGATGCAGCGGGTGATGCAGGCGAGTTCTACACCCCGCGCCCCGTCGTGCGTTTCATGGTGCAGGTGAGCGCTCCGCGTTTGGGCGAAACGGTGCTGGACCCTGCCTGTGGCACGGGCGGCTTTCTGGTCGAGGCCTATGACCACATCGCCCCGCAGGTGAGCTCGCCCGATCAGCGGCGCAGCCTGCAACACGACACACTGTACGGTCAGGAAGCCAAGCCGCTGCCTTACATGCTGGCGCAGATGAACTTGTTGCTGCACGGGCTGGAAGCACCGCAAATTGCTTATGGCAATACGCTGGATCGGCGGATCAACGAAATCGGCCACAGCGAGCGCGTGGACGTCATTCTCACCAACCCACCGTTTGGCGGCGAAGAAGAAGTCGGCATCAAGGCCAACTTCCCACCCAATATGCAGACGGCGGAAACGGCGCTGCTGTTCCTGCAATACATCATGCGCAAGCTGCGCGTGGCCGGTGCGCCAGTGCCGGGTGGCAAGCCCGCCACACGTGGTGGCCGTGCTGCGGTGGTCGTACCCAACGGCACCCTGTTTGGTGATGGCATCAGCGCCGTCATCAAGGAAAAGATGCTCAAGGAGTTCAAGCTCCACACCATCGTGCGTCTGCCCCAAGGCGTGTTCGCTCCGTACACCGACATCCCTGCCAACCTACTATTCTTCGAGCGTGGCGGCCCCACCGACACCATTTGGTATTACGAACTGCCGCTGCCTGAAGGTCGCAAGAAGTACAGCAAGACCGCGCCACTGCAGTTTGAGGAATTCGCACAGGCATCAGCGTGGTGGAGCAACCGGGAAGAAGGCCCGCAGGCGTGGAAAGTGGACTTCGCCGCCAAACGTGACGCCGCTGTCGCAGCCGCCACGCCACACTGGCAGCGGGCTGAAGGCCACCGCAACGCCGCCATCGCCTTGGGCAAACCCATTCGAGAGTTGGAGCAAGCCGTCCAGGCCGCAGCCAACGGCCAGAAAGCCGAACTGCAAGACCGTTTGAAGGCACTCAAAAATGAGCAATCCGCCCACGAGCAGAACGCCAAGTCTGCCCAGTCCGAAGGGGATGCCCTGTACTGGCCGATTTACAACCTCGACCTCAAAAACCCCCATGCCAAGGCTGGGCTTGAACACGCCGATCCAAAGGACCTGATTGCCGCGATGCGCAGCCACGAGGCGGAAGTGATGCGTCTCTTGGGCGAGATCGAGGCATTGGTGGCCGAGGTGCAGGCATGACCCCCCCCCCGGCACACCTGCCCCAGGCCGACTACGCCGCCGTGCACGGCGACATCGTCGCGCTGCTGGAAGCCGCCCGCCGCGCCGCTGCGCGCAGTGTCAATGCGGTGATGACGGCCACTTATTGGGCGGTCGGTCGGCGCATCGTTGATGGAGAACAAGGCGGGCAGGAACGGGCTGCCTATGGCGAAGCGTTGATCAAGCGGCTCGGCGGCGATTTGAGTCGCCAGTTCGGACGCGGCTTTGGCCAGCGCAATCTGGCCCAGATGCGCGCGTTCTACCTTGCCTGGCCTGCCGACCGAATTTTGCAGATATCGTCTGCAAAATCTTCTGCTTCCCAAATTGTGCAGATGCCATCTGCTCAATCTCTGGATCTGTCCGCGCTGGCCCAGGCCTTCCCCTTGCCCTGGTCGGCCTACGTGCGCCTGCTCTCCGTCAAGAACCCGCAGGCCCGCGCCTTCTACGAAACCGAAGCCCTGCGCGGCGGCTGGACCATCGCCCAACTGAACCGCCAGATCGGCAGCCAGTTCTATGAGCGCACCGCGCTGTCCACCAACAAGGCGGCGATGCTGGACAAGGGAGAGATGGCCGAACCGAGTGACGCTCTCACACCCGAGCAAGCCATCAAAGACCCCTTCGTGCTGGAGTTCCTCAACCTCAAGGACGAGTATTCCGAATCCGACCTTGAGGACGCGCTGATCCAGCACCTGGCCGACTTCCTGCTGGAACTGGGCGACGATTTTGCTTTCGTCGGCCGCCAGCGTCGGCTGCGCATCGACGATAGCTGGTTCCGTGTCGATTTGCTGTTTTTCCACCGCGGCTTGAAGTGCCTGTTGGTCATCGACCTCAAGGTCGGCAAGTTCAGCTACGCCGACGCCGGCCAGATGCACCTGTACCTCAACTATGCCCGCGAGCACTGGATGAAGCCGGGTGAAAACCCGCCTGTGGGCTTGATCCTGTGCGCTGAAAAAGGCGCGGCTGAAGCCCACTACGCGCTGGAAGGACTGCCAAATAAGGTACTGGCCGCTGAATACCAGACCGTGCTGCCGGATGAAAAACTGCTGGCCGAGGAATTGGACAAGACGCGGCGTGAGCTGGAAGCGCGACGCATTGCGCGCGGCGGCGATGCGGAGGGCGGCGAATGAACGCTTGGCCAGTCGTCCCCCTAGCGGATGTCTTGCGTCATCGCAAGGAATTCATCACGATTGATGACACCAGTCATTACAAGCGTTGTCGTGTTCAACTGCACGCCAAGGGAGTCTTGCTGCGCGACAACGTATCTGGCTCTGACATCAAGACAAAAAAACAGCAGGTTTGTCGGTCTGGCGAGTTCTTGGTTGCTGAGATCGACGCGAAGATGGGTGGCTTTGGGCTTGTTCCCACAGAACTCGACGGCGCGGTAGTCAGCAGTCACTACTTTCTATTTGAGCTCGACGAATCGTGCCTCGACGCACGCTATCTCGATCACTATTGCCGCACTCAGCGGTTCAGAACACAAGTTGAAGCGCAAGGTTCAACAAATTACGCCGCAATTCGGCCTGCAGACGTGTTGGCTTACACAATCCCGTTGCCACCGCTGGCCGAACAACAAGCCCTCGTCGCCCGCCTCGACGCGCTGGCCGAGAAAACCCGGCAGCTCGAAGCCCATCTGGATGCCGTGGAGCGCGATGCACAGCGCTTAGTCAGGGCATACATTTTTCATCCTCCAGGTGAACAGCCGACGAGGCGACCGATGTCAGAATTGGTATCGCAACGTCAGCCAGATGTGACAGTTGATGGAAGTGTTCAGTATCGTTTTGCAGGCGTGTATTCGTTCGGGCGAGGTGTCTTCCCAAGCGTCGTCAAGACGGGTGGCGAGTTTGCCTACGAACGGCTGTCGACTGTACGGGCTGGTGACTTCACGTATCCCAAGCTGATGGCCTGGGAAGGTGCCTTGGGTGTCGTGCCGCTGGAATGCGACGGAATGGTGGTTTCTCCGGAGTTTCCGGTGTTCTCCATTAACACTGATGAAGTTCTGCCTGAGCTGCTGGATATCTACTTTCGCACGCCCGAGATCTGGCCTGAGCTGGCGGAACTGAGCGGCGGCACCAATGTCCGTCGCCGCCGTCTTCAGCCTTCGGCATTCCTGAGCTACCAAATGCCCGTTCCGTCGATGGCAACGCAACTGAAGTTGCGCGAGGTATTCCGGCGCACACTAGTCCTCAAAGCCAAACACACCGCCATCCGCGAAGCCAATGCCGCGCTGCTGCCTGCGACGCTGGAGCGGGTGTTCAACTCATAAACAAGGGAGAAGCCAATGGCCGATGATGCTCTGTCGCAAGCAGATGCTGAAACCTTGTTGCGCATGGAGAAGAAGCCTGCGTTGCCGGATGCGTTCCAGTTTCCCGATCTGGGTGGGCGCATCGAGGTGCCATTGGTGTCGCGCGACGAGCGTGAGCGCTTTTCTCTGGACATCAACCGCAAGCGCATTGCACTGACCACGGGGTATCAAGCGCGTGGGCGGCAAGTAGTTGTGTTGGCCCGGCTCGACTTTGCAGCGCCGCATCGCAACCCCGATGGCACGGAAGTCGGCGTACCGCACCTACACGTCTATCGGGAAGGCTTCGGCGACAAGTGGGCCGTGGAAATTCCGGATGGCTTGCTCAGCAAGCCGGACGATGCGTGGCAGGTGCTGCATGATTTCATGACCTACTGTGGCGTCGTGGAGCGGCCCAACATTGTGCGAGGGTTGTTCTCATGAAAACCACTGACGACTTGATTCGCAACTATTACGACTGGCTCAAAGCCAAGACGGCGTGGCGAGAGATCAATGACTGGGTAGAGATCACCACGCCATACCTGGATCGCCACAATGACTACATCCAGATCTACTTGCGCCAGCAGGGCAATGAGTGGATATTGACCGATGATGGTTATACGCTGGCAGATCTTGCGCAGTCTGGTTGCGAAATCGACACCCCGCGCCGCAAGGCGCTGCTGACCGCTACGCTGAATGGCTTTGGCGTTCAGCAGAATTTTGATTCGCTGGAAATCAAAGCCACTGAGGATAATTTTCCGCTGCGCAAGCACAGCATGGTGCAGGCGATCCTGGCCGTCAACGATCTGTTCTATGTGGCCCGCGCCAACGTTGAGAGCTTCTTCTTTGAAGACGTGGCACTCTGGCTTGATGATGCTGACGTGCGCTACACACCGAGAGTGAACTTCGTGGGGCACAGCCGCTACAACCATCAGTTCGATTTCGTGGTGCCCAAATCCAGGCAAGCACCAGAGCGGATTCTGCGGGTCATCAACAACCCGAACAAGGACAACGCTCAGAGCGCTGCATTCGCATGGGTGGATACTAAAGATGTTCGGCCAGCCGACTCCCTAGCGTTCGCCGTGCTCAATGATCGGGATCGCAAGGTCAGCGATGCCGTTCAGGATGCCTTGCGCAGTTACGACATCACGCCGATTGCTTGGTCGAAGCGAGAGGAGTTCCGCGAGCGCCTGACGGCATAAAGCGCATTTGATGACCACCCCAGATGCGCTTGCCATTCTTCAGGCTGAGAACGCCCGCCTGATTGCGCTGCTCGAGGCCCACGCCATCGAGTGGCGGCTGCCGCCACAGCCAGTCGTTGTTGCGGTGCCGGAGCCATCCCGACTGTCCACCGCTGAGAAAGTGGCACTGTTCCGGCGACTGTTTCGTGGGCGAACGGATGTTTACCCGAGTCGCTGGGAGAGCAAATCGACCGGAAAATCTGGCTATGCCCCAGCCTGTGCCAACGAGTGGCGTGCCGGTGTCTGCGAAAAGCCGCGCATCAAATGCGGCGATTGCAGCAAGCGTTTGCTGATTCCACTGTCCGATGCGGTGATCTACGATCATCTGGCTGGCGAGCACACGGTCGGCGTTTATCCGCTGCTGGAGGATGACACCTGCTATTTCTTGGCTGTCGATTTCGACGAGGCCGAATGGCGTGATGATGCCTGCGCTTTCATGCAGTCCTGCGAAGAACTGGGTGTTCCGGCTGCACTGGAAGTTTCTCGGTCCGGTAATGGCGCACACGCATGGGTGTTCTTCGCCAGTCGCGTTTCCGCCCGTGATGCACGGCGTCTTGGCACCGCCATCATCAGTCATACCTGCGCGCGAACCAGGCAACTGAAGCTGGAATCCTACGACCGGTTGTTCCCGAACCAGGACACGATGCCCAAAGGCGGCTTCGGCAACTTGATCGCCTTGCCGTTGCAGAAATGGCCACGCGAGAGTGGGTGCAGCGTTTTCGTTGATGCCGATTTGCGCCCGTATCCTGATCAATGGGGTTTTCTTGCTTCGATCCAGCCCATGGCCGCACACGACATCGAGCCGACCATTTTGCGTGCCATGGGCGGCGTCCATCCGTTGGACGTCACCTTTATCGATGATGAAGACTTGGCCACACCCTGGAAGCGTGAGAGCACATCGACCAAGAAACTGGCTGGGCTAATGCCGAAGTCGTTGAGCGTGACGCTGGCCAACCAGATCTATTTTGAGAAGGCCCAACTGCCGCAGGCACTGGCCAATCGCCTCATCCGCCTGGCTGCCTTCCAGAACCCCGAGTTCTACAAGGCCCAAGCCATGCGTATGTCCGTATGGGACAAGCCACGCGTCATCGGCAATGCAGAAAATTTCCCGCAGCACATCGCCTTGCCTCGTGGTTGTCTCGATGCCACGCTGGATCTGCTGCGGGACAACGGTATCGCCTGTGACCTGCGCGATGAGCGTTTTGACGGTGAACCGATTGACGTCTCCTTTGTCGGCACTTTACGTCTGGACCAAGAGGCCGCAGTTGCCGGCATGCTAAGTCACGACAACGGCGTGCTGTGCGCTCCGACAGCCTTTGGCAAGACCGTGACCGCAGCAGCGATGATCGCGCGCCGGGGTGTGAACACTTTGGTGCTGGTGCATCGAACCGAATTACTCAAACAATGGCAGGAGCGTCTGCAGACGTTTCTGGGTGTAGGAAAAGGAGTTGTCGGCACCATCGGCGGTGGCAAAGCGAAACCCACCGGCAAGATCGACATTGCCGTCATGCAGTCCGTCTCCCGCCAAGGTGAGGTCAACCCGCTGGTCGAGAACTACGGACATGTGATCGTGGACGAGTGTCACCACGTTGGCGCGGTGTCGTTCGATGCCATCCTGAAGCGGACCAAGGCCAAGTACGTGTTGGGCCTGACGGCAACGCCCGTCCGCCGTGACGGTCAGCAGCCCATCATCTTCATGCAGTGCGGGCCAATTCGCTACACGGCGGCCAAGCCAGCCGGCGCACCGCACGATCTCGAAGTGCTGCCGCGTTCGCGCTTTACACGGATCGACCTGCCGACCGATGCAGGCATCCAGGATGTTTTTCGGCATCTCGCCAATGACCAGACCCGAACGGAAGCCATTGCCGCCGAGGTGCGTGATGCCATCGGACAGGGACGCAAGGTGCTGGTTCTGACTGAACGTACAGAACATCTCGATGCCATCAAAGCCGCCCTTGATGGATTGGAGCCTGCGCCTTTTGTTTTGCACGGTCGAATGTCCAGGAAGCAGCGAGCGGGGCTGGTTGCTGACCTGGATGCCCTGCCGCCCGATGCGCCGCGCGTTCTTCTTTCGACAGGCAAACTGGTTGGCGAAGGCTTCGATCACCCGCCGCTCGATACGCTGGTGCTAGCCATGCCAGTCTCTTGGAAAGGCACGCTGCAACAATATGCCGGGCGCCTGCACCGGGAGCACGCCAGCAAGACCGACGTGCGGATCATCGACTTTGTCGACACCGGTCACCCGGCACTGCTGCGAATGTGGGACAAACGACAGCGCGGCTACCGGGCGATGGGGTACAGGGTCGGCGCTGATGACACTGCAGAGTGACTGCAATCTCTCCAGATGCTGTCTGGACTTTCGCCAAACCCGCAGCAACCCGCAGAAGTGCTGTCTAATCCATACAGTCGGTTTTTCGGGCGACAACCATCCGCCACCAATAATGAGTCGCCCCTGAAATATAC